>VAZQ01000428.1 GCA_005883115.1 Alphaproteobacteria bacterium
ACGTAGATGAGGCCAGGGGTGAGCAAGGCGGCGATATGCTTGAGCTTGGCGTGATCTTGGCTCTGGAGCGAATAGGCGACCGAGATCGGTGCCACCGGCACGCCGGCGGTGTGGCCGGCGAGCGTGAGCAGCGCGTGGTCGATGCCGTTGGCGGAGAGAATCATCAGCGGCCGCTCGGCCGAGAGGGCGCGTTCGATGAGACCCGCCGCCAGCGCGTCGACGAGCGGCCGCGCCGCCTCATACGTCAGTTTGCGCCAGGTGCCGCCGTCGCGTTCGGCTAGGAAGATGCCTGCGGAATTGTGTTCGACCGCGGCCCGGAACAGCCGCGCCAAGCTCGGATCGTACGGGCGCAGCGGCTCGGTCGAGCGAAGGCGTATAACGCCGTCGCTGCCGCGCTCGCAGGCGACGCGCGGGGGCGCATACGCAATCGGACGTCGTCGCGCTGGTGCGGGCATGTCTCCTCCGCGCCTGCTCCTCATGTGATCTAGCAACCCGCCGTGTCTCGGCCGCAAGGCAAAGACCCCCCGGGGAGGTGACTTGAAGGATCATAACCCACAATGGCAGGGTAGGGCGGGCCCGCTGCGGCGGGCCGCCAGCCTCGGTCACCACATGTCACCTACAGCTTCACCCGCGTCCCAAGAGCACGTCACCGCCGCGCTGCTGGTGATCGGGGATGAAATCCTTTCCGGCCGCACCAAGGATAAGAACATCGGCTATATCGCGGAATATCTGACTGCGCTCGGGATCGATCTCAAAGAGGTCCGCGTGGTCGGCGACGAGGAGGCGCCGATCGTCGAGGCGCTGAACGCGCTGCGGCAGCGCTACACCTATGTCTTAACCACCGGCGGGATCGGGCCGACTCATGACGACATCACGGCCGACTGCGTCGCCAAGGCGTTCGGGGTGCCGATCGATATCGATCCGCGCGCGCTCGCCATCCTGAAGGAACGCGTGCGTGACATGGGGGTGGAAATAAACGAAGCGCGGCTGCGCATGACGCGCATACCGCAGGGCGCCGATCTCGTGCAGAACAAGGTCTCCGGCGCGCCCGGATTCTGGATCGGCAATGTCATCGTCATGGCCGGCGTGCCGACCATCATGCAGGCGATGCTCGATGAGGTCGCCCCTAAGCTCAAGACCGGGGTGCGCATCCTGTCCCAGACATTGCGCGCGGACGCGCGCGAGGGCGACATCGGCACGCAGCTCGGCGAGATCGCCAAGGCAAATCCCGAGGTCGCCATCGGCAGCTATCCCTTCTTCGATCCGCAGCATGGGCCCAACACCAACGTGGTGTTGCGCGCCCGCGACGCGCAAAAGCTTGCGCTTGCCGCCCGGGCGGTCGAGAACATGCTGCAGCGGGTGAGGGGCGCCCAATCGAGCGGATGACGGCTGACGCGGTCGTGATCGGCGCGGACGCGCCACTGCCGGTACGGTTGCGAGGAACATGTGGAGGCCGCGATGCCGTTTCATCCCACACGCCGCCGATTGCTCGCCGCGAGCGCGCTCGGTGCGGCCCACTTGGTGCTCGACGATGCTTTCGCGCAGCCGCTTGCGCCGACGCCGCAATGCCACGACGGCGGCGCGCCGACCATCCGGGAGACCGAGGGCCCGTACTTCAAGCCAAGTTCCCCGCAGCGCGCCGATCTCGTCGAGCCGGAGGGCAAAGCGCGGCTGGTTGAGCTGAGCGGGCAGGTCTTCACCCGCTCTTGCCGGCCGGTTGGGCAGGCGCTGGTCGATTTGTGGCATGCCGATGAGCGCGGGCAGTACGACAATGCAGGCTTCCGTTATCGCGGACACTCGTTCACGGATGAGGAGGGCCGCTACCGCTTCCGCACCATCCTGCCGGCGCTCTACACCGGCCGCACGCGCCACTACCACGTCAAGGTACAAGCCCCGCGGCAAAACCTCCTCACGACCCAGCTCTATTTCCCGGATGAGCCGATGAACCGGCGCGACGGCCTCTTTCGCCGCGAGCTCTTGATGCGAGTGGCCGAGGCCGGCGACGCGCTTGCCGCGCGGTTCGATTTCGTGCTCGACATGCGCTAGAACGCTCTTTTCCGTTTGCGGGGGAGAGGATGGCGCAACCGCGTCCAGAGCCGCAGCCGCAGCTCCAATCACAGCCGCAGAAGGCGTTTCCGGTCTCGTGGGATCAATTCCATCGCGACTCGCGCGCGCTCGCCTGGCGACTCTCCGGCGCCGGGCCGTTCCAGGCGATCGTCTGCGTGACGCGCGGCGGCCTCGTGCCCGCCGCAATCGTTGCGCGCGAGCTCGGCATCCGGCTGATCGAGACGGTGTGCGTGGCGAGCTACAACCACATTACGCAAGGCGAGCTCAACGTGCTCAAGGAGGTGGCAAAGAGCATCGTCTCGATCGGCGGCGGACGCGGCAAGGGTGTGCTGATCGTCGATGATCTCGTCGACACCGGCAGGACCGCCAAGGTGGTGCGCGACGTCTTGCCCGAGGCGCATTTCGCCACCGTCTATGCCAAGCCCATGGGGCGGCCCATGGTCGACACTTTCATCACGGAGGTGTCGCAGGATACCTGGATCTATTTCCCCTGGGATACCGGCCTTGCGTTCCAGCCGCCGATCCGGGAGGGTGAACTATAGCGGCGCGCGCGCTCGCGTTCGGTTATCATCAGCGGCAGCAAATCGAGGCCGAAGGCGCCGAAGGAGGACAACGATCATGGATGCCGTCACGCCGAAATCGCAGAAATCAGACCAACATTCGCACGTCGTGCGGCCCGCCAATATGCAGTGGCAGCCGACGCGTTTTCCCGGCTGCGAGGTCAAGACGCTGTTGTTCGACCGCGACAGCGGGCTTGTCACCGCGCTGATGCGCTTTGCGCCGGGCGCAGTTCTTCCCGACCACGAGCATGTCAAGATCGAGCAGACCTATGTGCTCGAGGGCAAGCTGGTGGACAAGGAAGGCCCCGCTGCCGGGCTCGAGGTGAACGCCGGCGAATTCGTTTGGCGCGAGACCGGCAGCCGCCACGTCGCGTGGACGCCCGAGGGCGGGCTGATGCTGGCAATGTTCCAAATCCCGAATAAATTCTACGAGCGTGACGGCCGTGTCACCGATGTGACCGGACAGGACTGGGAAGCCATCTGGGGTCGCGCGTTGAAAGGCTGAGTGGCGGCGCGCGTCCATCCCGGCGCACCAATTGAGAACGAGCCGATCGGGCAGTCGAGATAAGGTCGGCCGCCAACCGCGACACGCGCGCGCGAGCGGTGCTACAAGGCTTGTGCCAGGCCGCGTGGTGGAACGGTAGACACAGCAGACTTAAAATCTGCTTCTGGGAAACCGGAGTGCCGGTTC
>VAZQ01000429.1 GCA_005883115.1 Alphaproteobacteria bacterium
CGGCGAATAGAGCGGAAGCAAATAAACCAGCGGGCCGAGCCGCAGGCGGCTCGTTTCGCGGGCCAGCGCGCCGAGATAGACGCCGGGCACCGGCACCATGTTGAGGGGCGTTGCGTGGTGCTCCGCCACGTGCAGGCAGTAGATGCCGGCCTCTTCCGCCGCCCTGGCGAAGGCAAGGCGCTCGTCGAACAAGGTCGCAAGCGGGCGCTGGCCGTGCTCGACGTGGTCGAAAAGTCCGATTTTCATCAAGACCTCGCCACGCGGATGAGGATCTAGTGGATTTCCGGTTCGGGAATCTGCCCCTTGCCGGCGAGGAAATCGAAGTCGCAGCCTTCGTCGGCCTGCCCGATATGGGCGGAGAACATGGCGCCATAGCCGCGGGCGTAGCGCGGCGCGGGTTGCTTCCAGGCTGCGCGGCGGCGATTGAGCTCTTCCTCGGCGACGTCGAGATGGATGCGCCGCGCCGACACGTCCAGCTCGATCGTGTCGCCGGTTTTTACGAAGGCCAATGGGCCACCGACAAAACTTTCCGGCGACACATGCAGGATGCAGGCGCCGTAGCTCGTCCCGCTCATGCGTCCGTCCGAGATGCGCACCATGTCGCGCACGCCCGCTTGCACCAATTTTTTTGGAATCGGCAGCATGCCCCATTCCGGCATGCCGGGCCCGCCCTTGGGTCCGGCGTTCTTGAGCACGATGACGTGGTCGGGCGTGGCGGCAAGATCGTCACGCTCGATCTCGCGCGCCATGTGGTTGTAGTCCTCGAACGCGAGCGCGGGCCCGCGATGCTTGAGAAAGCGCTGATCCGCCGCCGCCGGCTTCATCACGCAGCCGCGCGGCGCAAGGTTGCCGGTGAGCACGGCAGTTGCGCCTTCCGCGTAAACCGGCTCGGCGAGCGAGTGGATGACGTCGCGCAGATAGACCTCCGCGCCGGCGATGTTTTCGCCGACGGTTTTTCCGGTCACCGTCACGCAGGAGAGATCGAGCCGATCCTTGAGCTCCATCATCAGCGCGCGCAAACCCCCCGCATAGAAGAAATCCTCCATCAGGTATTTTCCCGACGGCCGCACATTGGCGAGCACCGGAACCTCGCGCGAGAGCCGGTCGAAGCGCTGCATGTCAAGCGCCACGCCGATGCGGCGCGCCATCGCGATCACATGAATGATGGCGTTGGTCGAGCCGCCCATCGCCATGTGCACCTTGATGGCATTGTCGAAGGCGCCGGGGGTGAGGATGCGCTCGGGCGTGAGCTCCTCCCACACCATGTCGACTATGCGCCGGCCCGCCGCGGCGCACATGCGCGGATGGCCGGAATCGGCCGCCGGAATGGAGGACGCGCCCGGCAGCGTGAGGCCGAGCGCGTCCGCGATCGCCATCATGGTCGCAGCCGTCCCCATCACCATGCAGGTGCCGAAGGAGCGGGCGATGCCGCTCTCGATCTCGCTCCAGTCGTCCTCGGTGATGTTGCCGGCGCGCTTCTCGTCCCAGTATTTCCACACGTCCGAGCCGGAGCCGAGCTGCTTGCCCGCCCAGTTGCCGCGCAGCATTGGGCCCGCCGGCACATAGATCGTCGGCAGCCCCATGCTGATCGCGCCCATCACGAGACCGGGCGTGGTCTTGTCGCAGCCGCCGAGCAGCACCGCGCCGTCGAGCGGATGGCTGCGCAGCAGCTCTTCCGCCTCCATCGCGAGGAAATTGCGGTAGAGCATGGTTGAGGGTTTCACGAACGGCTCGGCAAGCGACATGGCCGGCAACTCGATCGGAAAGCCGCCGGCTTGCAATACGCCGCGCTTGACGTCGCCCGCCCGCGAACGCAAATGCGCGTGGCACGCGTTGATCTCGCTCCAGGTATTGATGATGCCGATGACCGGCCTGCCGGCCCAGTCGTCGGCGTCGTAGCCGAATTGACGCAGCCGCGAGCGGTGACCGAACGCGCGCAGATCGTTGACGCCGAGCCAGCGATGGCTGCGCAGATCTTCGGGACGCTTGCGACTCATTGCGGCGATCCGGGACGTGCTACTCGAGCGACACGCCGCCGTCCTTGATCACTTTGGCCCACTTCTCGGTCTCCGCCGCAACCAGTTTGCCGAAATCCGCGGGGCTTCCCGCAATCAGCATACCACCCAGATCCGCCAAACGCGCCTTGACGTTGGGATCGGCGAGCGCGGCGTTGATCTCGTTGTTGAGCTTATCGATGATCTCGGGGGGCGTTCCCTTGGGCACGCCCATACCGTAGAAGGCGCTCGCCTCGTAGCCCGGAACGGTCTCGGCCACGGTCGGAACGTCGGGCAGCGCATCCGAGCGCATCGCCGTCGTCACAGCGAGCGCGCGCAACTTGCCGGAGCGGATATGCGGCAGCGAGGGCGGCATGTTGTCGAAGATCACCTGCAACGTGCCGGCGATCAGATCGGTCAGCGCCGGCGCCGAGCCCTTGTAGGGGATATTGGCCATCTGGACGCCGGTCATGAGCTTGAACAGCTCGCCCGAGAGATGGACCGAGGTGCCGTTGCCGGAGGTCGCCCAGTTGACCTTGCCTGGATTGGCTTTGGCATAGGCGATGAACTCGGCAACGGTCTTCGCCGGCACGTCGGGATTGACCTCCATTACGTTCGGCACCCGCATAACGCCGCCAACCGGCACGATATCGCGGAGGAAATTGAAGGACAGTTTCGGATAGAGCGTCGCGTTGATCGCATTCGCAGGGTTGACCAGGAGCAGCGTGTAGCCGTCGGGCGGCGAATGAACCACCGTCTCGGTACCGATATTGTTGCCCGCGCCCGGCTTGTTCTCGATGACGAACTGCTGGCCCAGTCGCTCCGAGAGCCATTGCGCCATGATGCGGGCGGTGATGTCGGTGCCGCCGCCGGGCGTGTAGGGAACGACCCAGCGCACCGGCCGGGTCGGGTAATCGAGCGCCGCGGCGCTGCCGATGCTGCCCAGCATGAGAAGGCAGGCGGCAAAAACACGGACAAAACTCACGCTCGGCCTCATGGCGCTTCTCTCCTGTCTTCTTGCGGCAACAATCCCGCTGCCGTTACTTGCGAATTCGCGCGGCAAGGTACGCGGCCTCGGCGCCCTCGCACAAGGGCATGCCGCGCTCCCCGCCACCGCAGCCCGCGTTGAGCGAAGCAAAACACGCGAAAGGCCTTTCAGCCGCGCGCTTGGCGCGCGATTCGCGTCGGCGCGGGCCGTTGACTCGCGCGCACAAATCAAACAAGCTTGGCCCGACTTCAGTGGGGCGCACTTCGGAGTCGAACACGGAGGCGTCCCGTGGCCACGGTCAATATCGTTTGGAATTGGGGCACCAATTCCAGTATCGATTTCAATCCCGCAACCGACATACTCGATTTCGGCTGGTTTGCAGCCAACCAGTTCACCATCAGCGAGGTCAACGGGACGGTCGTCATCGCGATCCCGTCCAAC
>VAZQ01000430.1 GCA_005883115.1 Alphaproteobacteria bacterium
CTTCGATCAGTCCCTTCGCCGTGAAATCGGTTTCGGGCAACGCGTCGATGAACAACGCACGGTGGATGATCTTGAAGCTGTCGGTCGTCGCGACCTCGGCCAACATGCGCGCGGGACGGTCGGCGCGCGCCCAGATCACGGCGGAATCGACCGAGACGTCGCCGGACTGGATGCCGTGGGTGATGAGCGGGCGATCGGCGGCGCGGCTCAGGTAAGGCTTGGCGAGGCCGCTGGCGGCGGAAAGTGCGGTCGAGGCCGCGGCCGTTGCCAACAAGCGCCGACGGGACACAGGCAAGCGCATGCTCATGGAAGCGCTCCGGTTGCGGCAGGCAGGCGAGGATGCCCGCCAATTGTCACACAGCGCGGACGGCTGTGCGACACCTTCGTGACCGTCGATAAAGATCACGCCCCGGTCGGCCGCGTCCACGGCCCAAGGCGCGCGCCCGCAGGCAAGGCTTCGTGCAGCATCAGCATTTCGCCGACCGTCTCAGAAGTGACAACCCCGACAAGGCGGCCGCTGCCATCGACTACAGCGACGGCGGGCGCCGATTTTTCCTGCAATATGCGGAACGCCTCTTCCAGGCAGCGGCGGTGCCCAATGGTGGGCACCGTGGTCGTCATCGCATCGGCCACGCGAGCGTCGGGGCCGAGCTGTTTGAGCGCGCGAATGAGGTCGCCGCGGCCGAGAAGGCCGACCGGCTTGCCCACCGCATCGACGACGGGGAACTCGCTCTGGCTCGTGCGCAGCAGCGTCTGCACCGCCTCCTCCACGTGCGCCTCCGGCGAAAGCGTGGCGAATTGGGTCATCATCGCCGCGCTCGTGGGCACGCCACGCGACATCGCCCGGATGGCGACGAGATGTGCTTCCGCAGAGGCCGCGAGGTAGACGAAGATGGCGATGAAGATCAGCATTGGGTTCGAGAACAGTCCGACGAACCCGAGCGCAAAGGCAACGCCCTGACCGATGAATGCGGCGATCTCGGTCGCGCGCACATAACCCATGCGCGAGGCGAGAATTGCGCGTAATACGCGTCCGCCATCCATGGGAAAGGCCGGGATCATGTTGAACACGGCGAGAAAGAGGTTCACGGCGGCAAGCCGGTCGACCATCGAGGTATGCGGACTTTCGACCGCGTAGAGATCGCCCGCATTCACGCGGGCGCCGGCGAGAACGATCAAGGCGGCGGCGATCGCCACGTTCACCAGCGGGCCGGCGATGGCGACCAGGAATTCCTCGTACGGCTCTTCCGGGATGCGCTCGAGGCGAGCGACTCCGCCGATCGGCAGGAGCGTGACGTCGGGCGTCGACACGCCGAACGCTCGCGCCGTGAAGATGTGGCCAAATTCATGCGCCACGACGCACGCGAACAAGAGCACCAGGAAAGCGAGACCTTGCCAAGCGGCCTGCGGTCCGCCCGTCACCCAGCTCGCGGCGAAGATCCAGCCCAAAAACAACAGAAAAGTGACGTGAACGCGGACCGCCGTTCCGGCGATCGTGCCCAGATTGAGCGACCAGGACATCATAGCCTCCGCGCAGCATCCGGCTGGCTGGATGGGGGGCGACCGGCCGGGCCTTTCAACGATAGGTAGGGGTTCGGGACATGTTTGCGAGTGGCCGCCGACGTCGCATTCGTGGCACAATCGGCGCGATCACGAGGTCCTCACCATGGCAGAAAAACTGACCGGCAGTACGCGCAAGAGCGCCCTCGCCAAGCTCGACGGTTGGAGCGAGGTCGAAGGTCGCGATGCCATCAGCAAAAAATTCGCGTTCAAAGATTTCAACGAGGCGTTCGGCTTTATGGCGCGCGTGGCGCTGATCGCGGAGAAACTCGATCATCATCCGGAATGGTTCAACGTCTATAACAGGGTTGAGGTGACGCTTGCCACCCACGATGCCGGCGGCGTCACGGAACGGGACGTCAAGCTCGCCGAGGCCATGGATCGCCTGGCCAAGGCGCTGCGTTGAGATTACGTGCCAAGGCCGTTCGAGCAGGCCGACGCGCTCCGCGCCGCAAATGAGCTGACGAGCTCGATTCGGCCGTCACGTCACACCCGTATCACCAGTTTGCCCATCACTTCTCGGTTCGCCAGCGCCTTGAGCGCTGCTGGTGTCTCGGTGAGCGGATAAACCTTCTGGACGTGGCACGACAGCTTGCCCTCGGCGCACCAGCGGGCGAGCGTCTCGATGGCGGTCTTATATTGCTTCGTCTCGTGGCGGACCCACGCGCCCCAGAACACGCCGAGAACCGCGCAGCCCTTGAGCAGCACGAGATTGAGCGGCAGTTTTGGAATCTCCCCGGCGGCAAATCCGATGACGAGATGGCGGCCCTCCCAGGCGAGCGAGCGCAGCGCCGGCTCGCTGTAGCGGCCGCCCACTGGATCGAACACGACGTCGATGCCGTGCTCGCCGCCGAGGCGTTTGAGCGCGGCGCGCAAATCCTCCTGTTCGTAGTTCACCAGCTCATACGCGCCGTGTGCGCGGGCGAAGGCGAGCTTGTCATCGGTCGACGCGCAGGCGATCACGCGCGCGCCCATCTGGCTTCCAACCTCGACAGCGGCAAGCCCGACGCCGCCGGACGCCCCCAGCACGGCCAAAGTCTCGCCCGCCCGCATCAGCGCCCGGTGCTTAAGCGCATGATAAGCAGTGCCGTAGGTGATGGTCAGCGCTGCAGCGCGATCGAAATCGAGATCGGCAGGCAACTTGACGATGTTGTCGGCCGCGACCGCGGTGCGTTCGCGTGCGGCGTTGAAATTGGTGTAGCCCATGACGCGGTCGCCGGGCTTGAACGCGTCAACTCCCGCGCCGATACTTTCGACCACACCGGCGAACTCGCCACCCGGCGAGAATGGAAAGGGTGGCTTGGTCTGATATTTGCCGGCAACGATGAGAGTATCGAAAAAATTTAGCCCGACTGCCGCCACCTTGGCGACGACTTCGCCCGGGCCGGCGACCGGATCGGGGATGTCCGCAAGCACGAGATGGTCGGGGGTGCCGAAGCGTTGGCAGAGGACGGCTTTCATGGCGCGCGAGTCACTCCAAATCGTGTCGGCAGGCTCGTAGCACCGGCGCAGCCCACGGGCGGGCAGACCTATGCCATCGCTTCCACGTATATTATAGCGACAGTGCGGATGCTGGCGATCCGCCTTCACATTGCCGAATTCCGCAAGCAGTTCACGGCATTCGCGATCTGCTGCTGGGCGTGCAGGGACCCTCCCGGGAGGTAGGCCGATGACCGCAATCAGATGTGCCGTATTTCTGGCTGCTACGTCGCTGGCTTCGGTTGCCTTTGCGCAGCAGCCGCCGAAACCGGCGGTCGGGCCGGCCTCGCCGGCGGCGCCGGCAGTGCCGAAACCCGCTGCCACGCCGTCCAAACCCGCCACGACCGCGGCGGCGCCCGCCGCCCCCGCCGGCGATGCCCAGCCTACCCT
>VAZQ01000431.1:0-3337 GCA_005883115.1 Alphaproteobacteria bacterium
CACCCCACCGCCTCGGCGCTCTCACATAGCGTTCCACCGCACAAGCGCATGCGATCGAGACAGTTGTTCGCAATTTCGTTCTCGCTGATCGTCGCGGCCGCAGCGCCGCTCGCGCGCGCCGAGGCGCCCGCCGCAAAACCCGTGCAGATGATCATCGGTTTCGGGCCCGGCGGCGGCTACGACCTCTGGGGCCGAACGGTCGCACGCTATCTCGGCCGGCATCTGCCGGGCCATCCGACCGTCATCGCGCAGAATATGCCGGGCGCGGGCAGCTACACGGCGGCAAGTTATCTCTTCAACATCGCGCCGAGGGACGGGACGGTGCTGGGCATCATTGCGCGCGATGCAGCGCTTGGGCCGCTCTCCGGCGCAACCGGCGCGCGGTTCGATCCGACCAAGCTGTCGTGGAGCGGAACGCCGGCCAAGGAAACGAATGTGTGCATCGCCTACCACACGGCGCAGGTGCAATCCGCGGCGGATTTGTTCGACAAGCAACTGATCCTCGGCGACACCGGTCCCGGCACCGGCACCCGTGCTTATCCGAAGGCGCTCAACGCGCTGATCGGAACGAAATTCAAGATCATCGGCGGATTTCCGGCGTCCTCCGACGTTTTTCTCGCGATGGAGCGCGGCGAGGTCGAGGGCATCTGCGAAAGCCTCGACAGCATCCGCGTGCGGCGACCGGACTGGATCCCGACGAAGACGGTTTCGATTCTCTTTCAAGGCGGTGCCGCGCCCAATCCGGAGCTTGGCGGCGTTCCGTTCGTGCTCGATCTTGCGCGCAGCGCTGAACAGCGCCAGGCGATCGAATTTCTCTATGCCGGGCAAGGCATCGGGCGGCCGTTCGTCGCGCCGCCCGAGCTTACAGCGGAGCGGCTCAAAATGCTGCGCGAGGCCTTCGATGCGACCATGCAGGATGCGGATTTCATCGCGGAAGCCAAAAATTCGAAGCTCGAACTCGCGCCCGAGGACGGCGCGCATCTCGCAACATTGATCCTGAAAATCTACGCGACGCCCAAGCCGATCGTCGATAAAGTCACGAGTCTAATCAAATAAGAGGCCTCGGCGCTCGTCGGCGTGCGCGAAGAAGGGGGAAGACCATGGCGAAGCAACGACTGCACGCCTTCAACTTTCAAAAATGGATCGACGAGCACCGGCACCTGCTCAAGCCGCCGGTCGGCAACAAGAAGGTGTTCGAGGACGGCGAGATGACCGTCCAGGTCGTCGGCGGGCCGAACGAGCGCACCGACTATCACGACGATCCGGTGGAGGAATTTTTTTACCAGCTCAAAGGCGACATGCTGCTCAAGGTCGTCGATGAAGGCAACTTTTACGATGTTCCCATTCGCGAGGGTGAGGTTTTCCTGCTGCCGGCGCACGTGCGGCACTCCCCGCAACGACCGCAGGAAGGCTCGGTCGGGCTCGTCGTCGAGGCCTCGCGACCGAACGAACTCGATGCGTTCGAATGGTATTGCTTCGAATGCCAGGCGCTTGTCCACCGCATCGAGGTGAAAGTGGGGCACCTGGTGAAGGACCTGCCGCCGCTCTACGAGGCGTTCTATGCCGACCAAAAGGCGCGCACGTGCAAGAGTTGCGGCGCCATTCATCCCGGCAAGAAACCGCCGGCCGGCTGGGTGAGCATGTGACGGCGCGCGTCAGGCGATTCGATATTTCTCCACGGCCTTCTTGTCCCACGCGAGTCCGTTTCCAGGCCGCTGCGGCGCCACCGCGAAGCCGTCCTCGATCTTGAGCGGTTCGGCCAGAATCTTGTCGGCCCAATCCATGTATTCGAGAAAGTGGCAGGTCGGAGTCGCTGCGAGCAGATGCGCGCTCACCTCGGGATAAAGGTGCGACGACATCTCGATGCGGTGTGTGGCGGCGAGCGCCGCGGCACGCAGCCAGCCGGTGACGCCGCCGATGCGTTCGAGATCAGGCATGACGTAATCGGCGGCGCCAGCCGCGAGCGCCGCCGCCATGGCGTCGCTTTCGGAAAAGTTCTCGCCGATCTGGATCGGGGTCTTGAGCTCGCGCACGAGCGTGGCATTGCCGGCATAGTCGTCATGGCGGATCGGCTCTTCCAGCCAATAAATGCCTTCCTGATCGAGCGCGCGCCCGCGTTCGAGCGCCTGGGCGAGGCTGAGCGCCTGGTTGTAATCGACCATGACCGCGATCTCGCCGCCTACGCGCTTCTTCACCGCATGCAGCGCGATGAGATCCTCTGTGAGCGTGGGATAGCCGAGCCGAAGCTTGACCGCGCGAAAGCCGCCGGCGAGGAGTTTTTCCGCCTCGTCGGCCAGCCGGTCCGGGGACATCAAACCGAGGCCGCAGGAATTGTAGGCAGGAACGCGCTTGGGCGTGCTGCCGAGAAGCGTCGCAAGCGGCCAGCCCGCGGCAATCGCCAGCGCGTCCCAGGCCGCGACGTCAAACCCGGCCATCGCCATGCGCACGACGCCCTGCACGCCGATGAGCGCGAAACGCTCGGAAAGCTTGCGCCAGAGCTCGACGGGCGCGAGGCGCTCGCCGTCAACTACCCGCGCGACCTCCACCAGCATTTGCGCGATCGCTGCCGCCGCCGCGGGAAAATAAGACCAGAGATAAGAGCGGCCGGTGATCCCTTCCTGCGTTTCCAGGTCGATGAGGAGGAGCGGCGCCTTCGTGATGACCCCGCGGCTCGTGCCCAGCGCGTAGGTCGTCGGCACCTCGACCGCGGTTGAGCGAATCGCACGAAAGGTCAGCTGCGGCAGCTTCATGCCTCGAACTTAGCCGCCGCAAGCCCAGGCGCAAAGCCGCGCCGCAAGCTGGCAACCGCCAGCTTATCCGCGCATAGTGAAGGCGCACCTCGCCTCCCCCAACGCATCCATTGCTCTTTGGAGAACGCATGCAGGGAAAAGTCACGCTCGAGGATCACTTCGCGATCGAGGACACGCTCGGCGACTCGCAGCCGTTCGGCACCCATGTGTGGCCGGAATTGCGTCACCGGCTCCTCGATTTTCAGGATCAGCGACTGCGCCTGATGGACGCATCGGGCGTCGAAATCATGATTGCATCGCTCAATGCGCCGGCGATTCAAGCCATTCGCGACGCCAACCAAGCCGCGCAGGTCGCCCGCCGTGCCAATGATGCGCTGGCGGCGGAGATCGCAAAACGTCCCGACCGGTTCGTCGGCGTGGCCGCGCTACCCATGCAGGAGGCGCAACTCGCGACGCAAGAGCTCGAACGCTGCATCAAGGATCTCGGATTCAAAGGCGCGCTGGTCAACGGCTATTCGCAGACGAGCGAGCCCGACCGCGTATTGCACTACGATCTGCCGGAATATCGTCCGTTCTGGCGCGCGGTC
>VAZQ01000431.1:3397-3947 GCA_005883115.1 Alphaproteobacteria bacterium
CGGTCCGCGCGCCGCTCTACGAAGGGCACCCGTGGCTGTTCGGTCCGACCTGGAGCTTCGCGGCGGAAACTTCGGTGCATGCATTGCGCCTGATCGGCAGCGGATTATTCGACGAACATCCGCGACTGCAAATCATCCTCGGCCATCTCGGCGAAGGCCTGCCGTACTATCTCTGGCGCATCGACAACCGCAATAATTGGATGAAAGCCCCACACAAATACGCGGCGCGCAAGCCGGTTGCGGATTACTTCCGGGCCAATTTTTATCTCACGACCTCGGGGCACTTCAGCACGCCGGCGCTGATCGACGCGATCGCGGAGATCGGTGCGGAGCGGGTCATGTTCTCCGTCGACTATCCGTTCGAGGATTTCAGCGACGCTGCCGACTGGTTCGATCATGCGCCGATCAGCGAAACGGATCGGCGCAAGATTGGGCGTACGAACGCGATGACGCTGTTCAAGCTGCCGGAAGCGTGAGACCAGCCGTCAACTCGCGCCTCCATCGGCATGAAGCACCAAGATATCGCGCACGGCGCGGTTCATCGGCGTCG
>VAZQ01000431.1:3963-8204 GCA_005883115.1 Alphaproteobacteria bacterium
CCTGCTGCAGATCGTGGTGCATCGAGGTCGTCATTTCCGGCGGCCACGCGTCGAAGAATTCTAGGCGCTGTTCGGCGTAATCCTGCGGCAGCTTCACCCCATGCGCGCGGCCGACGGCGACGACCTCCCGCGCCAGCTCGAGCAAAAATTGCCGCGTGAGCGGATTGCTGCGGATCGGCCCGATGGTCTGGCGCATGCTCGTGGTTGCGCCGGACATGGCGACGAGCGA
This sequence comes from Alphaproteobacteria bacterium, assembly GCA_005883115.1. Lineage (GTDB taxonomy): Bacteria > Pseudomonadota > Alphaproteobacteria > Rhizobiales > Xanthobacteraceae > VAZQ01. Next base: position 4,193 of record VAZQ01000431.1, read on the forward strand.
CACGTACTTCTCCCAGATCGAGCGGCGGACATCGTCGCTGATTTCGGCATTGATCCCGCCCCGCCGGCAGGCGGCGTAGAACGCTTCGACGCGCGCGGACCGGCGACCATCGTATTCTCCGAACACCAGACGTTCGACCGAACCCGTCTGCACGATCACGCCAGGCTGGCCGATCGCGGTCCCGACATAGGCGACGCCGCCCACGAGCGCCTCCTCGCCGACGATCGGCCGCAGCATTTCGTCCTTCTGCACACCGTTTTGGAAGGAAATCACGGCCGTGGCAGGCTGCATGAGCGGGAGCAGTTGGCGCGCGGCAGCCTCGGTATCCCACAACTTGACGCAGAACATCACCACATCGACCGGGCCGATGGTTTTCGGATCGTCGCTCACGTTGACGTTGGGCAGATGGATCGGCTTCGGCCCGCCTTCGATCGCGAGCCCGCGCTCGCGCATGGCGGCCAGATGTGCGCCGCGCGCGATGAAATGGACGTCGGCGCCACCCTGCACGAGCCGCGCCCCGAAATAGCCGCCGACCCCGCCCGATCCCATGATCGCAATTCGCACCGAGCCCTCCGCGTGCAAGCTGGCGATCAATACTGTGGCAACGCTATCTGCTCAATGCGTTGAGGGCGGTGCGTTTTGGCCCGCCCTGCCCGGGCCGCCGGGCGTTCTTGCGAGGTTGACCGGAACTCCCCATATTTGCGAACGGACCACCCTGTGGGACTGTCCATCGGGCGGTCAGGGGGCGCCGCAAGGGCCCCTCAAAGTCGCTTGCCAGGACTTTGAGACCATGTCCCGAGTTCCGTCTTTGTCCAGCCCCTTCCTGCTCGGATTCGACGAGATCGAGCGTGCGCTCGATCGTGTCGCGAAGGCCGCGGACGGCTATCCGCCCTACAATATCGAACGGATTGTCCGCCAGAACGGCCAACCCGAGCGCCTGCGGATCACACTGGCGGTCGCGGGCTTCACCCGCGATCAACTCGACGTGACAGTCGAGGAGAGCCAGTTGATCATCCGCGGGCGCCAGCAGGACCAGAAGGAGCACCACTATCTCTATCGCGGCATCGCCGCGCGTCAGTTCCAGCGTACTTTCGTGCTGGCCGACGGGATGGAAGTGCTGAGCGCGGACTTGAAGAACGGGCTGCTGTTGATCGATCTCGTACGGCCAGAACCGCAACGGCTCGCCAAGACGATCAACATCACCAATCGTGATTGAACCGGAGCAGGGCTCGATGCGTTGAATCGAGTAAGGAGTCGAGTGCCATGACCAACAATAACATCACCTCCCGAGGATCCAAGATCTCGCCGGAAGCGCTCGCGCTTTTGGGCGGGGGCAAGATCGCCTACCTGAAGATGGTCCGCTCCGAGGACGTGCAGAAGCAATTCCCGCAGGCCCCGGAGCTTGCGCCGGGTACCTTGCTCTATGCCCTGCACGCGGCTGACGGCACCCCCATCCTGCTTACCGATAGCCGCGAGGCCGCCATCGCCAATGCCTGGAGCCAGGAGCTCGAGACCGTCAGCGTGCACTGAGGTTTCCTCGGTCCTCGCACGATTTCGGGCGACTGTGTGATCTAGGACACAGGCAGAAACGGCAGCAGCGCCGGCATTAGTCGGCGCGGCGGGAATATTCGGCCCCACTGTGTGGTCCCGGGTACAGCCAGAACGTTCGACGTGGACGATAGTGGCCCCAGGCGCAGAGAAAGCGCGAGGAGCACGTGCCATGTTCGACCGGTCCGCAATGCACCGTCCGTCGATGTCGGCCGAAAGATTCGCGGCGCTCGGCGAGAGCCGGATTGCCTATATCCGGACCATCCGCTCGGAAGAGGTCGCATTCCTGTGTGCGGAAGCACCGCTGCTCGCGCCGGGGCACCAGGTTTTCGTGCTCTATGCTGCGAACGGCACGCCGATCATGCTCGCCGACAGCCGTGAAGCGGCGATGGCGGACGCCGCGGACCGCGAGATCGAAACCGTCAGCTTGCACTGAGCTCTCGTTTGAGGGCAGGCCGAAAGTTTTGAGGGCGGCGCCTTGAGCCCCGGGTCAAGCCGCCGAGGCCGACGGCATCGCCAAAACCGCGTAGAGCGCTTCGGCATCGCGTGACTGGCGCAACTTCCGTCCGATATCGGCGTCGCGTAACAGGCGTGCGACGCGCGCAAGCGCTTTGAGATGGTCGGCCCCCGCCGTTTCCGGCGCGAGTAGCAGAAACACGAGATCGACGGGTTGGCTGTCGAGCGCCTCGAAATCGACGGGCCTTTCGAGCCGTGCAAACAAGCCGAACAGCTTGTTGAGCTTGGGCAGCTTGCCATGTGGAATGGCGATGCCGTTGCCCACGCCGGTCGAACCAAGCTTCTCGCGCTGCTGCAGCGTCTCTAGGATGGTCCGCTCGCTTTGGCCGCAGAGCTCGGCAGCCTTCGCGGCCAGCTCCTGCAGGATCTGCTTCTTGCTGTTGACCTTCAGTGCCGGAACAATGGCATCTGGCGCGACAAGATCGGTGAGAAGCATGGACCTTTCCGGAGATGGGGAGATCAACCGGGGCCGGCATCGCAAAGGCGGCGGACCATAAGTACCCCCCGGTGGGCCGTCAATGGGCGTCCTTCTCGATCGGCGGCGCTAGAGCTCGAGACCTCGATGTCGCCGCGCCGTCTGGCGATCCTTGCGCCGGCGCTTGTAACGGCGCAACCGCGTTTCAATGCGCATGGCCGCCTGATCGGCGCTGGCATAAGCATCTGCCGCGAGCGCGTCAGCCTCAAGCACAATGCCAGAGTCGAGATGGACCACGCACTCGGTGCGAAAGCCGAATCCCTCCCTCCCGACGGTCACGTGGCCGGAAAACCCGCCGTCGAAGTATTTGGCCATCGCTTCCGCGACACGCGTATTGATGCGCTCGCGCAGCGCCTCGCCGACGCTGATGTTTTTGCCCGACACGCGAAGTGGCATGATCGCCCTCGGATGCCGCTGGTCGGTCGACCACCCCTGCTGGATGGACATGGCGGCCTGCGCCGCGCACGCACATCGAGCACTTTGCGACGGATCCCAGTTCGCCGCAAAAAGGGCCGCAGTACAATATCATAGATGGATCATAGATGGTGCGTCAGGAGGCCGCGCCAAGACACGCCTGTTTCTCGCGCCGCCGCTGTACTGACGAGGCAATTCGCATCGCCTCGCGATATTTCGCGACGGTTCGCCGGGCGATGTCGATTCCCGCCTCGCGTAGCTTTTCGACGATGGTGTCGTCGGACAGCACGTGCTCGGGACTTTCGGCGTCGATCAGCTGCCTGATCCGGTGGCGCACCGCTTCTGCCGAATGGGCTTCGCCCCCGTCAGCCGAAGCGATCGCCGAGGTGAAGAAATATTTCAGCTCGAAGATCCCGCGGGTGGTCGCCATGTATTTGTTGGCGGTAACGCGCGAGACCGTGGACTCGTGCATACTGATCGCATCGGCGATCGTCTTGAGATTGAGCGGCCGCAAATACTGCACCCCGTGCAGGAAGAAGGCATCCTGCTGACGCACGATCTCGGTCGATACTTTCAGAATGGTTTTGGCGCGCTGGTCGAGCGCGCGCATGAGCCAAGTCGCAGTCTGCAGGCAACCGGCGAGATAGGTTTTGTCCTTCTCACTCTTCGCGGTCTTGGCGACTTCGGCATGATAGGTCTGGTTCACCAACACCTTGGGCAAGGTGTCGGAGTTGAGCTCGATGACAAAGCCGCCGCTCGGCCCCGGGCGCACAAAGACATCCGGTACGATCGGCTGCACCTGCGTCGAGCCGAAGGCAAGACCGGGCTTGGGATTGAGCTTGCGAACTTCGCCGATCATCTCGGTCAAGTCGTCCTCGTCTACGCCGCAGATGCGGCGCAAGGCAGCAAGATCGCGTTTGGCAAGTAGATCGAGGTGAGCCAACAGCGCCTGCATCGCCGGGTCCAGGCGGTTACGCTCCTTGACCTGGATAGCGAGACACTCAGTGAGATTGCGCGCGCAAACGCCGAGGGGATCGAAGCCTTGGAGAATGGCAAGCA
>VAZQ01000432.1 GCA_005883115.1 Alphaproteobacteria bacterium
GTAGTCGGTATTGTCGCGTCCGCCCGCGCCCGTGCCGGCCCACTCGGAGTAACCCATCGGCCCCTCGCCGTTCGAGCGCGAAAGCTGGGCATCGGCGGGAGCAACGTCGTCGATGTCGAGGGCCGGCTGATCTGGGGCTGCCTCGCCGTTTTGATGAGCGACAGGCTCCATCCAGTCCGCCACGGCGGGCTCGGGCGAGATGTCAGCGTTGGCGACGTCGCCGGCCTCGTCGTCCTCTCCAGCTCGCTCGAGCAGAGGATTGCGTTCGAGCTCCCCGTCCACATACGCCGCCAAGTCCAGATTGGAGAGCTGCAGCAGCTTGATGGCCTGCATCAGCTGCGGCGTCATTACGAGGGCATGGCTCTGCCGAAGCTCG
>VAZQ01000433.1 GCA_005883115.1 Alphaproteobacteria bacterium
TTTGAGCAGCGCAGCGAGGGGCTTATCCGCATCTGCAACGTCGCTGTGATCAACCGGTATGCCGCGTTCAATTAGCCGGCGCGCCACCGCGATGTCGCGTTGAGCATTGATGCCCGAGACGTAAACGAGGCGCGGCCCCTCGAACTCTAACAAGAGCAAGCCACCTGGCCCGACGGGCCGGCGCACGCGGGTGCTCGGTTCCGCAACTGGCCAGCCCACGCCTTGGATATACATGTCATGTTGCTCCGACCAAAACGAGGGTACGACGTCATAGGCGACATCGCCCCCCGCGGCGTTGCGTCCGGCAATCGCGCCATGCTCCTGGGCATGACGCCAGTTCTCCAGCCGTATCGGTCCGCGCGGGCCGGGAAAGCGCGCGCAGTCGCCGGCCGCAAACACGGCCGGATCGCTGGTTCGGCCATGTCGATCGACAATGATGCCGTCGCTCACGGCGAGGCCGGCCTCGCGTGCGAGCCGATCATCGGGCGCGACCCCGGCACCGACCACGATTAAATCCGCCGCGATCATGCTGTCGGTCTCGGTATCCACCGCGAGCCGGCCATCCGGCAGCTCGCGGAGCGCGGTCGGGGCGGCGGCTACTCGGATATCGACCCCGCGCGTGCGGTGCCGCTCGTGGATCAGCGCGGAGAGTTCTGCGTTGGCGACCCGCGCAAGGATGCGCGGCGCAATTTCGAGCACGCTCGTGTTGATGCCGAGTTCGGTGGCGGATGCCGCCACTTCCAGCCCGATCAGTCCGCCCCCGACCACAATGAGCGAGCGGCTCTGTTCGAGCCGGGCCTTGAGCGTGCGTGCCTCTGCCTCGGTGCGCAGATAATGAACGCCTCTGCGTCCGTACGGGAACATCGGGAGCACCCGATTCGTCGAGCCCGTCGCGAGCACGAGCGCGTCGTATGCGATGCGCTCGCCCGTATTGGTGACCAATGTGTGCGCGCCAAGATCAAGCGCCTTGACCGTCGTGCCGAGTTCGAGCTGCACGCCATGCCCGCAAACACCCTTCGGCCCGGCGATCGGCGCATGGTGGGGCATCGCCTTGCCCGTGAGCACGGTTTTCGATAGCGGCGGCTTCTCGTACGGCTCCTGACGTTCATCGCTGAGCACACGCACTTCTGCGGCAGCGTCGTGCCGTTTCGCCGCGAGGCCGGCGGCCACACCTGCCGGCCCGCCCCCGACGACGACGATTCTGCGCCCGGTACTCATGCCCGCCTCCGTCCGCGCGGAATCCGGTCGGCTTCTACGCTCTGAGCGCGGACAGCATCTCCTCGATGTACTCGTCGTTGCTGGCGATGACGAGCATCGATGCGTATGGCCGCAGCGTCGCCAATGTTTTCGACAGCTCTTGGTTCGACTGCTGTTCGCCACCGATTATCAGCGCCATCGTCATTACCTTTCGTGCGGAGCACGCCTCCCCGATCACGGCGGCAGCTTGCGCGCTGGTGCCGGCGCTCGACACCATCACAACGAGGTCGGCCCCTGATACCTCTTCGATCAGCGCCTTGGTGCGCCCGGCAAGGTCGCTCAGCCAGGCGGACCAACTTTCGCCGGTGCGGGGAGCGCCTTCGAATTTGATCGACGTGAAAAACGTCGCCCGTTGCCAGCTCCGCTGCGCCAGGCGCTTGACCACGCGCTCACTCCCCGCATCGAGCGCGACCACCTTGACGCTACGCGGCTTGGAGTTGGGATAATCCACTCGAAACCGGGCCTCGGCGGCCGAGCTCATGCGTGCGCTTTCGCTATCCATAGCTATCTCCGCATGTCGTCTGCCAGATCCGGCGCTTGGCTCTCCCGCTATGCCGCTAGAACTGGCATCTTCGCCCAGCCGGCGTCAACGAGTGGAAATGGGAAGGGATTGCCGCGATGGATATCCTCTGCACGAATGGCGTGAAATCGGTGATGCTCGAGCTTCTCCCTGAATTCGAGCGCGCCCGCAGCACGAAAATTGCGGTCACCTGGGGCTCCACGAATGCGCTCCTGAAGGACATCAAGGCCGGCCTCGGCGGTGACGTCGCTGTTCTGACTGCCGAGGCTGTCGACGAGCTCATCGATCAGGGCAAGGCGGTCGCCGGCAGCCGCGTCGATCTGGCTCGCTCCCGCATTGGCGTTGCCGTGCGCAAGGGTGCCAAGCAACCTGACATTGCCTCGCCGGAGGCGCTCAAACGGGCGCTCATTGCGGCAAGCTCGGTCGCCCATTCCAAGACGGGCCTAAGCGGCCTCTATTTTCCCACCGTGCTGGCGCGTCTCGGCATCGCCGATGCCATGCAATCGAAGATCGTCATACCGGATCCGGGGACTGCGGTCGGCGAGGTGGTCGCCAAGGGCGATGCCGAGATCGGCATCCAGCAGATCAGCGAGCTTCTGCCCGTCGCCGGAATTGAGATCGTCGGGCCGCTGCCGGAGCCGCTGCAGAAGATCACGACGTTCTCGGGCGGCGTGCTGAGGGCCGCGAAGGAGCCGAGCCTCGCTGGGGCGCTGCTGAAATTCGTGGCGGCCGAGTCCCCGCGCTTGCTTAAGCAGAAAGGGCTGGAGGCGGCGTGAGAGCAAGCGCAGCGCGATCACCTGTGCTGCGTGATGGTATCGACAAGCGCGAGCCGTCCCTTTTTGACCTCGGCGAGCGCGCGTAACAGCGCAGGACGGATGTCCTGCGGCTTGTCGATCGGCCCCTCTCCGTAGCAACCCATGGCGCGGGCGAGCGCGCCGAAGTCCGGCTCGGGAGCGAACAAATCCATCCCGATGTGGGCCTTGGCCTCATCCGTCCCGCGTAGCTTGGCCATGCGGATCTGGTGCTCCCAGTCGTTGTAATAGGCGCGGTTGTTGTGCATGACGACCAGCATCGGGATTTCGTATTTTGCTGCGATCCAGAGCGCGCCGGCGTCGAACATCAGATCGCCATCGGGCTGAATATCGACCACGATGCGGCCCGTGCCCTTATGCGCCAACGCCACTCCGAGCGAGATGCCGATCTGGGTCGACGTGCCGAGTTCGACACCGGGATGCCGGTAAGGCTTGTCGAAATCCCAGAGCTTTCGCACCTGCTGCTTGAGCGTGTTGGCCGTGAGCACCCAGTCCTCGGTCTTGATCACCTCCCAGATTTCGAGCGCCAACCGCGCGAAGGTGATCGGGGAGGCATTCCAATTGCGCCGGGCGTCCTCCTGCCATTTTGCCCAGACCTGGTCGTGGCGCTTACCGATCGCAGCTTTGCGCTCGGCGATACGCGACCTGAGCTTGCTGTCGTCGGCGAGGCGCTTCTTGCATGCCCGGGTGAGCGCCGGAATGCCGAGGGCAGTATCAGCTAGTGCGCGGATTGAGCACGGCTGCATGCGGCAATAGTCGAACGCCCACTTGCTGATGTTGATTTCGCCGAAGCCGATCTCGACGAAATCGCACGACGGCGGCGTGAGCTGTTCGCGCGTGCGCATGGCGTTGTTG
>VAZQ01000434.1:0-2781 GCA_005883115.1 Alphaproteobacteria bacterium
GTTTCTGCCGATCCAAAGATGCTCCGCCGGCGGCCAAACCAGCAATACCATTGCGCACTTTGCGCTGGACTTTGGGCGCAAAGAGAGCGTGTGTGGTGATCAAGGACATCGAGCCTGACCGGCTCGCTCCTCTTGCCCCGCCAGCGCCGATCGGCCTCCGCGGGGTTTGGGTGGTGGCGGCGCGCAGTTGCGCCGGCACGATCGAGAGGAGTGTTGTATGTCCAAGCGCAAACCTGCGCGGGCCCGTAAGGCACGGTCTACATCCAAGGTAGGTTCGAAGGCGGCCCGCAGCCAGATCGGCCATCACCCAACGCGAGCGAATTCGAAGCAAGCGCGGGTGCTTGCGCTGTTGCGCGGACCGAACGGCGCCACAATCGCCACCGTCATGGGCTCCACTGGCTGGCAGCCGCACACGGTGCGCGGCTTCTTTGCGGCCGTGGTGCGCAAGAAGCTGGGGCTTCGGCTGGAGTCCGAGAAGACTGACGGCGAGCGCGTGTATCGGATTGTTGCCGGCAAGAATTCCGCCGATGCCGCCGGTGTGCCGAGTGCGTAGCCATGCGGCAGCACTGGACCGACCCGGCCGCGATCGAGGCCGAGATCGCGCGCATCCGGTCGCTTCCACTTGATGCCCTTCGGCGGCGCTGGCGGGTGATGTTCGGACGAACACCGCCGGCGGCTCTGAGCAAGGACCTGCTGGGGCGAATGATGGCTTGCCGCCTGCAAGAGCAGGCCTTCGGCAGCCTTGATCGGGAAAGCCTGCGATTCTTGGACGGTTTGGCACGCCATGGCGGCGCGCCCCGGCGCCAGCTCAAACCCGGCACGGTGCTCGTTCGCGACTATCACGGCCAGCGCCACACCGTCACCGTCGCGCCCGATGGCTTTAACTGGCAGGGCACGACCTATCCGAGCCTCTCGGCCATCGCCCGCGCCATCACTGGCACCGCCTGGAGTGGTCCCCGGTTCTTCGCCCTGGCGCGAGGCAACGGCACACCGCCTGCGCACGGCCCTCATAAGACGTGGGCGCGGGCAGGCCGCAATTGCCCCGCGACCGGAATCGAACAAGGCATCGCTGCCTTTGCAAACCTCCTCACAGGCGTAACCCCAAAGCAATAGGAGTTGGTTATGCGTCCGTACTGGAAAGGCTACCTCAAACTTGCCCTGGTCTCCTGTCCCATTGCGCTGCATGCGGCGTGCTCGAGCGCCGAGCGCATCGCGTTTCGGCAGATCAACAAGGCCACCGGCAATCGCCTGCGCCAGCAGCTCATCGATGAAGAGACCCGCGAGCCGGTTGCCCCGGAACACAAAGGGCGCGGCTACGAGGTTGCCAAGGGCCAGTACCTCATCGTCGAAGATGCGGAGCTAGACGCGATCGAGATCGAGAGCACCCACACCATCGAGATTGACCGCTTTGTGCCGCGCGCGCAGATCGACCAGCGCTTCTTCGACACGCCTTATTATGTCACTCCCAGCGAGCCGGTCGCACAGGAGGCCTTTGCCGTCATTCGCGAGGCCATGCGCGGCAAGGGCATGGTGGCGCTCGGACGGCTGGTGCTCTCGAAGCGCGAGCGGGTGATCGCGCTTCAGGCCTATGACAAGGGGCTTCTCGGCACCACGCTTCGCTACCCCTATGAGGTGCGCACGGCCGAGGATTACTTCTGCGACCTGCCGGAGCTTACCATTGCGCCGGACATGCTCACGCTGGCCGAGCATATTCTCGAGCGCAAGGCCGGCGAGTTTGACCCCGCGACCTTCCGGGACCGCTACGAGGAGGCGCTACTGGCGCACCTCAAGGCCAAGCAGGCCGGCACCGTTCCAGAGCGCAAAGCCGCGCTTGCCGCGCCGCAGCGGGTGGTCAATCTCATGGAAGCACTGCGCCGCAGCGTCGCCGCGGACACTCAATCAGCCGCGCCGCGCAAGGGAGCAGTCCCGGCGCGCAAACGGGCGTAAGTATGATGTCGCAGTGCGTCGCAACGCCGCCGCCGGCTCACGGCCGTGATATGCGTCATGGGCTCTCGGTCGCATGAACGGCCCCGTCGGCAAGCTCGCGCGCTGTGCGATCTATACCCGCAAGTCGAGCGAGCATAACCTCGACCTTGCCTTCAGCTCGCTCGACGCCCAACGCGAGGCCTGCGAGGCCTATATCAGGAGTCAAGCGCACGAAGGCTGGCGCTTGATCCCCGGCCGTTACGACGATGGCGCATTCTCCGGCGCCTCGCTCGATCGCCCCGCTCTGCAGCAGCTCCTGGCGGATGTCCGGGCAGGCACGATCGACATTGTGCTGGTTTACAAGGTCGATCGGCTGACCCGCTCGCTTGCTGATTTCGCCAAGCTCATCGAGCTGTTCGATGCCCACGGCGTCTCGTTCGTGTCGGTCACGCAATCCTTCAACACGAGCTCCAGCATGGGGCGGCTCACGCTCAATGTGCTGCTGTCGTTTGCCCAGTTCGAGCGGGAGCTGATCGGGGAGCGGGTGCGCGACAAGATCGCGGCCTCCAAGCGCAAGGGCATTTGGGTCGGCGGCCCGCTCCCGCTCGGCTATGCGGCAGTGGATAAGAAGGTCGTGGTGGTGCCGGCCGAGGCCGAGGCGGTGCGCACCATCTTTGAGCGGTATCTTGCGCTTGGCTCGATCCGGGCGCTCGCCGCCGACCTCGACCACAGAGGCATCCGCAGTAAGCCCCGACGGCTCTCGACCGGCCGCAGCATTGGCGGCGGCGCGTTTGGCGTTGGCGCCCTGGCCTATCTGCTCAAGAACCGCTTCTACATCGGCGAGGTGGTCTACCG
>VAZQ01000434.1:2786-3859 GCA_005883115.1 Alphaproteobacteria bacterium
AGAAGGCTCACGGCGAAAGCGGTCGAACGGCGCTGCGGCCTGCGCGGCTCACCCGCTGCCCTGAGCGGGCGCCTGTTTGACGATCGCGGCAACCGCATGAGCCCGAGCCATACCAATAAGGCTGGCGCCCGCTACCGCTATTACGTCTCGCAGGCGGTGCTGCAAAGGAAGCCTCTGGCAGCTGGAGCGATCGCTCGGGTGCCGGCCGCCGAGATCGAGATGCTGATCAGCGCGGCAGTGCGCAGCCACCTGCAGGCGAACGGCACCGACGCCGTCGACTGTGATCGAGAACTGGTCGAGCGCCATGTTGAGCGGGTTACGCTCGCCCCCAAGCACATCCAACTGCAGCTGCGCCAGATCGGCGATGAATTGGTACAGACCGAAGCGGACGCGGGCGCAAGCCGTCCCGGCTCCGAGCAGCTGGATGGTCTTGTCATTGTTACGATCCCGTGGACCAGCACGGTGCAGGCTGGCGTGAAGGGCATCATCCATGTGCCCGCTCACAACACGCCGATGGCGCCGTCGCGTCGCGACGCCCTGCTGATGGCGATTGCCAAGGCTCGCCACTGGGCCGACGAGTTGGCCCATGGCCGGGTTGGCAGCGTCGCCGCGCTTGCCAGGCGTGAAGGGAAGGTCGAGCGGCACATCCGGCTGCTGATGTCGCTCGCGTTCCTCTCACCACGCGTCGTCTCGGGTCTCCTCGACGGGACGGCGCCGGCCGGCCTCACCGTCACGGCGCTTGCTCGCGCGCTGCCCTGGTCCTGGGCCGAGCAGGAGCGGCGGCTTGGCCTGCACTGCGATTGACATGATCCCACGCCGGCAGCAGCGCCGATGATTTTGTACTCGGCTTCTTCCTTGAACAGAGGGGTGCATGGACTGACGAAGACCTGACCCTGATTGGCTCTCTCTCCCCGCCAGCGCCGCCAGGCCTCATCCGATGGAAGGCCGCGGCGCGCTTGCCAGCCACGATCCGCGGGAGCGGCGGACCACGGTGTGGACCTCGACGCAAAGCCCGCATGAGATCCGCATGTCGCTGGTGCAGCTGCTTGGGCTGGACGACGAGGATCTGCGGA
>VAZQ01000435.1 GCA_005883115.1 Alphaproteobacteria bacterium
ACACTCGTCCGGGACACGAGAATTAACCGGAACCGCCGTGGTTGCGGTCTCGGAATGGCCTCAGAGCTGGCATGTGAGCGCGGTGGCCTTGAGGCCGTGCGAAAGGATCCGATCCGTTGTATAGTCGGAGAGCCGAGGGAACCGGGGCTGATACGCGAACTTCAGCAACGGAGGTCCGCCATGAAAGTCAAAGAGGCAATGCACAAGGGCGTCGACTGGGTCAGTCCAGAGACGCCTGTCACCGAGCTCGCGAAATTGATGCGTGAGCATGACATAGGCGCCATTCCGATTGGAGAGAACGACCGGCTGATCGGCATGGTGACAGACCGAGACATCGTCTGCAAAGGATTGGCGCAGGACAGCTTCGATGCCGGCCGCGCGATCGCGCGCGATGTGATGACCCCAGGCATCCATTGCTGTCGAGATGATGATGATCTCGCCAAAGCGGTGCGGCACATGGAGAAACTGCAGGTGCGCAGGCTGCCTGTGATCAACAAGGGCAGGCGGATGGTCGGCATCCTCAGTCTGGGCGACGTCAGCAATTCAGTGCCCGGTGATCTGCTGTCCGAATGCGTTAAGAGCGTTTCGGCTCACCACTGAAGACACGCCTGACGCTATTCGCCCGGCGGGAACCTATGCTCGCCGGACCGGTGCTGTGCAAACTTGGCGTCGAGTAATGCCCGACAGGCTTCCGTTTGGGAGCTTGAACGAGAGTTCTCGACATCGAACGCATGGAGCGGCCTTCCCTAATGGCTAGCACCCAAACAATTGCCCAACACTACGGGCGTGCCGATCTCGGCACCGTGATCCTTGCTGCCCTCAACGCTGCGGGCAAGAATATTGATCGTCTTGAGCCTGATGATCTCGCACCGATAGACGAGCTCCATTCGCGCGGACGAGAGTCAACGAGCGATCTTGCACAGCTGCTCGCTCTCAAGGGCGATGAAACGGTACTTGACGTGGGCTGTGGTATTGGCGGGCCATCGCGGTATCTCGCCAAAACCTACGGCTGCCGTGTCACAGGGCTCGACCTGACGCCAGAGTTTTGCCAGGTTGCCGCGATGCTGGCCGAACGCACCGGACTTGCAGGCAAGGTCGAATATCGCCAAGGCGATGCGCTGGCCATGCCATTCGCGGACCGCACCTTTGACGTCGCTTGGTCACAGAGCGTGGCGATGAACATCGCCGATCGCGACCGGTTGAATAACGAAATTAAGCGTGTGTTGAAACCAACTGGCCGCTTCGCGTTCTCCGACGTGGTCGATGCCGGCGGGGGAGCACCGCACTTCCCGGTTCCTTGGGCGCGCGAATCCTCGATCAGCTTTCTTCTCACCGCTCAAGCCACGCGTGCAAAGCTTGAGGCTGCGGGTTTCAACGTCATTACTTTCGAAGATGAGACGGCTCGCGCGCTCGCCCGGGCGGAAGGACGAATGAAGTCTGCCGGCGCGCCCTTAGCTCTCGGTCTGCACATTGTGCTGGGGCAGGACGCGCCAGCGATGTTGAAGAATATGCGCCGTAATTATCAGGAGGGACGTGTCGGTCTTGTTCAGGGCATCGCTACCCGTCGGAATTAAAATCGATGTTGGTCCGCGCAACTCCGCCCCTTCGCGAAGGCGCTCGGCCTCGATGTTCCCGCGACCTTTCGCGTTGAAGCGGATGTGCGTTGCGACTTCGACCGCCTCAATCGAGTCTGGCCCGCAACCGACATAATATCAGCCCGTTCAGTTTGTCATTCCGGCCGAGCCGCGATAGCGGCGAGGGCCGGAATCCATAACCACCGGCAGTAGTTATGGATTCCGGGCTCGCGGGCTTCGCCCGCGCCCCGGAATGACGAGTCAGAATTTACGCGAGTTGGTATAAGCCGGACCGAAATCGAGCAGCGCAGTGTGTTGGCTCGTCCGCCGTGGGCGCGAGAAATCGCTCACCCCGGACATCCGGCTTTCACGCCGGCCGGCGCGACCACAACCCCGAGAGCGCC
>VAZQ01000436.1:0-3958 GCA_005883115.1 Alphaproteobacteria bacterium
GCGCGGCGCTCTCCCGCATTGCGCAGGACGACCATCCCGAAGTGGCGTTCTCGCGCGGGGATCGCGTGATCTTCTCCTCACGTGCGATTCCGGGCAACGAGAAGGCGGTCACGCGCGTCATCAATGGGCTCGTCGCCCAGGGCATCGAGGTCATAACCGATCGCACCCATCTGGTGCACGTGTCAGGGCATCCGCGGATCCAAGAGCTCAGGGATATGATTGGCTGGGTACGGCCGCAAATACTGATCCCGGTGCACGGCGAGCCGCTGCACATGTCCGAGCATGCCGAGGTCGCCCGCCGCGCCGGCATCGATAAGGTAGTTCTGTGCCGGGACGGCGAACTCATCCGTCTCGCACCCGGCGCGCCGGGGAAGATCGACGAAGTGCCGGCGGGACGGCTCTACAGAGACGGCTCTCTCATCGTTAGCGCAGAAGAGCGCACTGTAGCCGACCGCTGCCGGCTCGGCTTTGCCGGGATGGTTTCGGTTGCGCTCGCGGTGAGCGAGCGCGGCGATTTGTCCTGCGAGCCGCAAGTGAGGCTCATCGGTGTTCCAGAAATCGACGGGTTAGGGCAGCGGATCGAGGAGATCGCTTACGATGCGGCGGTGGAAGCTTTCGAGTCGATGCCGCGTGGGCGCCGGCGCGATCCGGAAGCGGTCGCCGAGGCGATACGCAGTGCCGTACGTGCCGCGCTCGGCGCCGCCTGGAGCAAAAAGCCCACATGCCATGTGCATGTGCTGGAGGTTTGATGCCATCAATCCCCGAGCGGCCGGCTGGAACCCCATGGCCAGCGCTCTGCTATTGTTGCTCGCGTTCATTTTTCCCTTTGAGCGCCCATGAGCAAACAGCACGACAAAGCGCGGAGACGAGATGATCGGAAAGCTTAACCATGTGGCGATCGCAGTGCGCGACGTGACCAAGGCGGCGGAGGTCTATCACCGCGTCTTCGGCGCGCAAGTCTCTGACCCGATGCCGCAGCCCGAGCACGGCGTGACAACGGTTTTCATCACCTTGCCTAATACCAAGATCGAGCTTCTCGAGCCGCTCGGGCAGGCATCGCCTATTGCGAGATTTCTCGAGCGCAATCCCGACGGCGGAATTCACCACGTGTGCTACGAAGTCGACGACATCGAGATCGCGCGCGATAGACTCAAAGCTCAGGGCGCCCGTGTACTCGGCGATGGCCACGCAAAGATGGGTGCCCACGGCAAACCCGTGCTGTTCCTGCATCCGAAGGACTTTTGCGGCACACTGATCGAGCTCGAGCAGGCTTGATGTCGTTGGCAACCTCGATCGCAATCTACTTCATCATCTGGTGGGTCGTGCTGTTCGCGGTGCTTCCCTGGGGCGTGCGCAGCCAACAGGAACACGGGACGATCACCCCTGGCAGCGATCCCGGGGCGCCCGCGATCCCTGGCCTCAAGCGCAAGCTCGTTTGGACGACGGTTGTGGCGGGGTGCGTGTTCGCGGCTTGGCAGATCGTTTACGCGTACCGGCTGATCCCGCTCGACGATCTCGCCGCGCTGATCGGTTTTATGCCCCGATAGGCATAGGTGTGCTCATAGCCGCGATCACTCAAAATAAAATACCCACCGATATTTCAGTGCTTTACCCCGATCAGTGCAAGTCCTGTGGCAGTTGACTTGGAACTTCGGGAAAGGGAACGCGGGACGGCACACCACATCACTGATCGTGGACCGTAAGCGCTGTTGCCGCGTTGACTTTGCTCGATACGGCAGGAACGCAGGCCATGGACAGCGATGCCAGCGGGTGGCTTTGGCTCGTCATCGACGTTCTCATGGTCGCGGTGCTCGGCATCGCCCTGGTTTACGGGACTATGTTATGGCGCCAGCGCAGAAGCCGGGCGCGTGAGCAGGTAAGCGAGCGCGCCACCGCGCAGCTCTATGAGCGCGAAGCCGAACGTGAACGAAAAGCCGAAGCCGATCGCGTGCGCTGGTGATGACGGTGGCGCGCCCCTTCACGCAAAGGCAGGGTGGACGACCCGCGGCGGCGTGAGAACACGGAGGCCACATGAGCGCGACAGGTTTGGACGTTTTCGACAAGACACTTCAGACCACGAATAGCTGGCTCGACGAGATTTCGCAGACGCTCGGTCCCGATCGAAAGCTCGCCTGGAAGGTGCTTTCGATCGTATTGCACAAGCTGCGGGATCGCATCCCGGTCGATCTCTCCGCGCATTTAGGAGCCGAACTGCCGCTTCTGGTGCGGGGCACATATTACGATCAGTTCGAGCCGTCGAAGCAGCCAAGCGACTGGGATTTGGACCGCTTCGCAGACGAGGTCGAGAAGGGACTTTCCGGCGTGCGGCCAGTCAACCCGAGAAAGGCGATCCGGGCTGTGTTTTCAGTTCTCTCCCGCCATGTCCCACGCGGCCAGATCGCGAAGGTGCAGCACGCGTTGCCCGAGGACTTGCGCGCGTCGTGGATCTCGGCCGAGGAAAGGGTGGTCCCGCCGCCCGAGCAAGGGGAACTCGGCCGCTATCGAGCCTGAAGCCATGTACTTTCCGGGCTGGAAGCAACCCGACGAGGAGCCTGACAAGGGCTGGGTGATATTGCTCGGTTCGTTGATCTTCGTCGTCCTTCTCCTGTGTGCTGTTTGGTACGCGCGCGCTTTGGAATGTCCGTGGCCGCCGGCATCGCCGCCCGAAATTGCGATGCTCGTGTGCGCCGACTCTGGCGCCTAAAAAAATCGAGCAGGGCCGAGGACCCTGCTCCCAAGACGCAAACTCACTCCACACTACACCTCCGCCTCGAACCGATTCATCGAGACGGCTGCGGCTTTACGCCGACTAGGTCCTCCCAAGACTTGGACCACACAGCCGAGTGTGCATAGTCGCGCCCCGGCCTCGCTTGGGCGACGCTATCGGATCTCGCGCGCGATGTCATCAAATTCAAAACGCATTGGCAGGGCCTGTTAGCTGCCGTACGGTCTGGGCTGCAGGCGGGCCGTCCGGCAATCTTTCCAGCTGACTCGAAAGCTTTGATAGCCCTTGTCTTTTTGCCTGCGTTCCGGTTTCACTCCGACGTAACCAATCGATTCTCGAATCCTCATGCGCCTGTCGCATTACCTCCTGCCGATCTTGCGTGAGACGCCCAAGGAGGCGGAGGTGATCTCCCACCGCCTCATGCTGCGCGCAGGCCTCATCCGCCAAGAGGCCGCCGGTATTTACGCTTGGCTGCCGCTCGGTTTTCGGGTGCTCAAAAAAATCGAGCAGATCGTTCGCGAGGAGCAGGACCGTGCGGGCGCGGTCGAGCTGTTGATGCCCACCTTGCAGCTTGCCGATCTTTGGCGCGAGAGCGGGCGCTACGACGCCTATGGCCCGGAAATGCTGCGCATCAAGGATCGGCACGAGCGGGACATGCTTTACGGCCCCACTAACGAGGAGATGATCACCGAGATTTTCCGCGCCTACATTCGTTATCCTGTATCACATCCAATGGAAATTCCGCGACGAGCAGCGCCCCCGCTTCGGCGTGATGCGCGGTCGCGAGTTTTTGATGAAGGACGCCTATTCCTTCGATATCGACGAAGCTGCCGCCCGAATTTCTTACAACAAGATGTTCGTTGCTTACCTTCGCACGTTTGCGCGCATGGGGCTCAAAGCTATTCCGATGGCGGCCGAAACGGGGCCCATCGGCGGCGACCTCTCGCACGAGTTCATCATTCTGGCAGAAACCGGCGAGTCTGGCGTTTTCTGCAACAGCGACGTGGTCGATCTGCCCACCCCTGACGAAGGCATCGATTATGATGCGGACTTGATGCCGTACATTCGGCCGTGGACCAGCCTCTATGCCGCGACCGAGGACGTGCACGATGCAGTGCGTTTCGAGCGTGATGTCCCGCCGCAGAAGCGCTTGCGCACCCGCGGCATCGAGGTTGGCCAGATCTTCTATTTCGGCACTAAATATTCCGAACCGATGAAAGCCGTCGTGGCAGG
>VAZQ01000436.1:4039-4450 GCA_005883115.1 Alphaproteobacteria bacterium
CCGCAAGCGGTAGCGCCGTTCAAGGTCGCGCTGCTTAATCTCAAGCAGGGCGGGGCCGATACCGATGCCGCCTGCGAGCGGCTCTACCGCCAACTCACTGCCAGAGGCATCGACGTGCTCTATGACGACCTCGACCAACGGCCGGGCGCGAAATTCGCGACCGCCGACCTGATCGGCATCCCCTGGCAGATCCTGGTCGGGCCGAAGGGCCTCGCCGAGAACAAGATCGAGATCAAGAAGCGGGCGGACGGCAGCCGCGAGCTGATGACCGAGGCGGATGCCGCCAAACGGCTGGCAGGATGAAGCGGCTTTGCGCCTTTGCAAAGGCTCGAAACGGCCAGAATCGTGTGAAATCGGGACGCGGGGAACAGATCGATGAGTGAGCCGACCCGCACGCACCCCTTCGCGCCA
>VAZQ01000437.1 GCA_005883115.1 Alphaproteobacteria bacterium
AGCGCCGTGTGTCCTCAAGGCCATTCGAAACATCGCTTTGCTTCGGAGGCCCTCTTTGAGCTTCGCGCCAGTCCTTGCGGCGGCGCTTCTCGTTGTGCTGAATATCTTGTTCTTCGGCACTGCAGCACAGGCGCAGGAGGTTGAGATCGGCCCGAGTCTCATCTGTGACACCGAGAAACAAGTGCAGCGTTTCATCGCGCTCTACGACGGCGACACGCGCGCGACGATCAACGCCGTCAATCGCGAAGCGCACGATGCGACCGCCTGCGGCGTGGTTACTACGGCCTATGTACGGGGGCCGCAGCTCGCCAATGCCAGAAACAAAGACAAAAGTTTCAGCATCGTTCAAATACTTGTCGTCGGTATCGCCGATGACGACGGGAGCGTGGAATCGGTTGCCCCTGCGGTCTTCTACTCGCTGTTTCCGGTTGAGGAGATCGAGGTGTAGCGAGCGGAACCTGGCTCCGCTGACGCACTGCACACAAGGCAAAGGGGCGGCGCTTAATACCCTAATACCTTGATATGATTATTCCGGCGGCCATACTGACCTATATACGTTTCATGCAAGGGTTCTCTTTCACCAGAAACTCGCCTTCTTTGCGACGCGCAGTCGAGGATCAGCAATTGCAGCATCGCGCGATCATCTCCATCATCGACGACGATGAATCGATGCGCTGCGCGCTGAAGAGCCTTGTGACGTCGCTCGGCTTTAAGGCGTACACGTTTGCATCCGCGGAACAATATCTGGACTCGTCGTATTTGGACGATACGTCCTGCCTGATCACCGATTTGCAAATGCCGGGCCTCAATGGCATCGAGCTACAGCAATCGCTATTGGCGCAGGGTCGCCACATACCTATCATCTTCGTGACCGCTTTTCCCGAGGAGCGGATGCGGGCGCGCGCAATAGAGGCCGGAGCTCTGGGGTTCCTGGGCAAGCCGTTCGACAGTTCAACGCTCGTGGAACTCATCGATAAAGCGCTTGAGATCGGGCGCAAAAGTTGAAATCCCCTGCGGCTGCTCAAACGGCACCTCACCGCGAGTCGCGAGCAGAGGCGGCCGTGCCGACGACGGGCGTCTTGGACGAACAGCAGGTCCTGCTGTCGACGCTGCCGCCGAGCCGGGGCCAGACGCGGCTTGCTCTCGCCATCGTGCTCGTGTTGCTCGCCGCATTCTGCGCGACGGTGCCCTTTGCCACTGTGCCGCTCCCATATGTCAGAGAATTCATTCCCGCATACGCCACCGCAATGTTCGTGATCAACTCGATCACGTCTGCCTTGCTGTTCGTTCAATTTTCACTGGTGCGTTCGCGCGCTCTGCTTGCTATTTCTGGCGGCTACCTCTTCAGCACACTCATGACGATCCCTTGGGCTCTTACGTTTCCCGACCTGTTTGAGCAAACCGAAATAGCGAGCACCACATGGGGTCTGCTCTCCACGCTATGGCACCTTGGCTTTGCACTGTTCGTGATCGCCTATACCCTTCTCAAAGACAACGAGTCGCCGACGCAATGGCTACGGCGCTCGTTGCCTTTCGCTGTTCTATCGAGTGCCGCCGGCGTCGTGATCGTGGATGCTCTGGTGTGGCTTGTCACGACTACCAACGCGTCGATGCCGACCACTTTCGCCCTTTTCGAGCGGTCGTATACCTATTGGAACGGCCTGTTGCTCTTGGCCTTCCTTGCGCTCGCTCTGTTGTGGGCGAGGCGACGTTCCGTACTCGACCTATGGCTCATGGTCGTGATGTGCGGCTTGCTGATTGAACTTTGTCTGATCTTTTTGGTCGGTCGCCGTTACGTTGTCGGATGGTATGCCTCGCGCGTGTTCTTCCTAATTTCCTCGACGCTCGTGCTCGCTATCCTGCTTTCGGAAACCGCTTTTCTCTATGCGCGACTCGCCCGTTCCGTCATGGCGGAAAGTCGTGAGCGGGAAGCGCGGCTGATGACGATGGACGTGCTCTCGGCCTCGATCGCGCACGAGATGAATCAACCCCTGGCCAGCATCGTCACCAACGTCGACGCAGCTGCGCGCTGGATGGGCCGCCCGGCGCCGGATCTCGACGAAGTGAAGGCTTCGCTCGCGCAAATTCGCAACTCGGCCTATCGGGCCCGCGATCTCATCGGCAGCATCCGGGCGATGGTGAAGCGAGATGGACGCAATAGGACCCCGCTCGACCTCAACGAGCTCGTGCGCGAGGTCCTCGCGCTGACGGAACGCGAGCTGCAGAGGGGTCGCATTTCCGTCGAGCTCAGATTGCATGAGCATTTACCGCCAGTGAAGGCTGATCGCGTCCAGCTGCAGCAAGTACTCATAAATCTGATCACCAATGCGATCGAAGCCATGAGAGAAACCAAGCAGCCCCGCGTTTTGCAGGTCAAATCCGCACTTCAAGAGCCGAACCGCGTGCTGATTTCCGTGGCGGATAGCGGACCGGGCATCGATTCCGCGATCGTCGATCGTATCTTCAATCCGTTGTTCACGACCAAGTCCAATGGCATGGGCATGGGACTGGCGATTTGCCGATCGATCATCGAGGGGCACGACGGGCGGCTCTGGGCAGCGGCCGCTGCTCAAAGCGGCGCGGTATTTGAATTCGCACTGCCAGCCGACGTGGCGTGACGCATGCGAGCTCGCGGCTCGCACT
Source organism: Alphaproteobacteria bacterium (assembly GCA_005883115.1). Taxonomy (GTDB): domain Bacteria; phylum Pseudomonadota; class Alphaproteobacteria; order Rhizobiales; family Xanthobacteraceae; genus VAZQ01. The sequence continues at coordinate 2,644 of VAZQ01000437.1, forward strand.
TAATCCATTTCACTTGAATAGGCTCTGGTCGATTGCAGCAAGTAGCCCGGATTGAGATCAATGAAATCCGGGGTATCTGCCGATTCCAGACGCTTGGGAGCGCTCCAAACTAAAGTATAGGGGCCTCAAACCAATGAGATAGGCGCCTCAACCTCTGTACGATGGAGCTCTTTGCCTTGTTAGACCTACTTTGGGTTTGCCGGGACACAACGGCAACCGGGGTTTGTGACCCTCGGTGCCACGATCCCAACGGTGCAAGCTCATGCTCAGTTACTCGCTCCGCACGAACTCCGTCCCACGCCCTCGCCTGGACGA
>VAZQ01000411.1 GCA_005883115.1 Alphaproteobacteria bacterium
CGTGGCCGCTCGCTCGCCTTCAACGGCGTCTGCGGCAATCTGGGCGCGGCGCTTGCCGCAGGCCTGACCGCGGCGCTGGTCGCGGGCTTCGGCTGGCGCGCGGCGTTCCTGGTCCCGGGCGTGCTCTGCCTTGGCACGGCCGTGCTCTATTTATGTCTCGTCCCGAACGAAGGGCGCAAAGAAGCGAGGCGGGCCACGGTCGCGGACGTGCCGCTCGGCGCGGCGCTCGCGGCGACGATCTTCGCTCTGTTCGTGGTAATCGCGCTCTGCGCCGGTCTCGTTTTCAACATCGTCGCCGTTGCGCTGCCCAAGATCCTCGATGAGCGGCTCGGCGCCGACGTGCCACTCATTTTGGTCGGCGGCGTTGCGACCTTGGTGTTCGTATGCGGTGCGCTGGCGCAGATCGCCGTCGGGCGGTTGGTGGAGAAGTTTCCCCCGCACATCCTTTTCGCCGTGATCGCATCGCTGCAGTTTCTCGGCGTGCTGTGGGCCGCGCAAGCCGCCGGCAAGATGCTGATCGCCGCGCTTGCGGTGGCGATGGCGGCGATCTACGCGCAAGTCACCGTCAACGATCTGGTAATTGCGCGCTATACCGCCGACGCCTGGCGCGGCCGCATCTATGCCGTGCGCTATTTTCTCACTTTCCTCGCCTCGGGCGCGGCGGTCACGGCAATCGCGTTCCTGTATGGGCGCGGCGGCTTCGCCCTGCTCCTGGGAACGACGGCGATTATTGCGCTTGGCTTCGTGTTTGCGACCGCCGCGATTGCCGTGCTGGTCAACGGGGTCGAGAAAGGTCGTGCGGTGGCGCCCGCGGAATGAAAACAAAACGGCCCGGGCGAGCGCCCGGGCCGTTGTCGCGTGATTGGAGGCAGACCGTCAGAAGTCCATGCCGCCCATTCCGCCGCCGCCGGGCGGCATAGCGGGCGACTGCTTCTTCGGTAACTCGGCGACCATCGCCTCGGTGGTGATGAGCAGGCCCGCGATCGAGGCCGCGTCCTGCAGCGCCGTGCGCACCACCTTCGTCGGGTCGATGATCCCCTTCGATACCAGGTTGCCGTAGTCGCCGGTCTGGGCGTCGAAGCCGAAGGCATACTGATCCTTCTCCAGGATCTTGCCGACGATCACCGAGCCGTCTTCGCCGGCGTTGATCGCGATCTGCCGAGCCGGCCATGACAGCGCCCTGCGCACGATCTCGACCCCGGTCTTCTGGTCGTCATTGTGCGTACGGACCTTCCTGAGCGACTCGCTGGCGCGCAAGAGCGCAACGCCGCCGCCCGGCAGGATGCCTTCCTCGACCGCGGCGCGGGTCGCGTGCATGGCATCATCGACGCGATCCTTGCGCTCCTTCACTTCCACCTCGGTCGCCCCGCCGACGCGGATCACCGCAACGCCGCCGGCGAGCTTGGCCAAGCGCTCCTGCAGCTTCTCGCGATCGTAGTCGGACGTGGTTTCCTCGATCTGCGCCTTGATCTGGGTGATCCGGGCTTCGATGTCGGCCTTCTTGCCGGCGCCGCCGACGATGGTGGTGTTCTCCTTGTCGATCGTCACCTTCTTGGCGCGCCCCAGCATGTTGAGAGCGACGTTCTCGAGCTTGATGCCGAGATCTTCTGAGATCGCCTGCCCGCCGGTGAGGACCGCGATGTCCTGCAGCATCGCCTTGCGGCGGTCGCCGAAACCAGGCGCCTTTACCGCAGCGACTTTAAGCCCGCCGCGCAGCTTGTTGACGACCAGCGTCGCCAGCGCTTCGCCTTCCACGTCCTCGGCGATGATGAGCACTGGCTTGCCGGCCTGCACCACCGACTCCAACAGCGGAAGCAGCTCCTGCAAACCGGAGAGCTTCTTCTCGTTGATGAGAACGTAAGGATCCTCCATCTCCACCCGCATCTTGTCGGCATTGGTGACGAAATAGGGAGAGATGTAGCCGCGGTCGAACTGCATGCCTTCGACCACGTCGAGCTCGGTCTCCAGCGATTTGGCCTCTTCGACCGTGATCACGCCTTCGTTGCCGACCTTCTTCATTGCCTCGGCAAGAAAGCGGCCGATCTCGGCGTCGCCATTGGCGGAAATGGTGCCCACCTGGGCGATCTCTTCGTTCGAGGTGACCTTCTTCGAGTTCTTCTTGAGGTCTTCCAGCACGGCCTCGACCGCAAGATCGATGCCGCGCTTGAGGTCCATCGGGTTCATGCCGGCGGCGACCGACTTAGCGCCTTCCTTTACGATGGAGGCGGCGAGCACGGTCGCAGTCGTGGTGCCGTCGCCAGCGACATCGGAGGTCTTGGAGGCGACCTCACGCACCATCTGCGCGCCCATATTCTCGAACTTGTCTTCGAGTTCGATCTCCTTAGCGACGGTCACGCCATCCTTGGAGATGCGCGGGGCGCCGAAGCTCTTGTCGAGCACGACGTTGCGGCCCTTGGGGCCGAGCGTCACCTTTACCGCGTTGTTGAGAATGTCGACGCCGCGCAGCATCTTGTCGCGGGCTTCGACGGAAAATTTGACTTCCTTGGCAGCCATAGCTGTTTGTCTCCGAAATTGATGTTTATGCGAGCGAGCCGACGCTTCAGGCGGCCTTCCTCCGGGCGACGCCTTCTTCGATGACGCCCATGACGTCGCTCTCCTTCATGATCAGGAGCTCTTGGCCGTCGATCTTGACCTCGGTGCCCGACCATTTGCCGAACAGCACCCGGTCGCCGACCTTGATGTCGATCGGAATGAGCTTGCCGGCCTCGTCCCGGCCGCCAGGCCCCACCGCGGTGACCTCGCCCTGGGAGGGCTTTTCCTTCGCGGTATCGGGAATGATAATGCCGCCAGCGCTCTTCTCTTCGGCATCAATGCGCTTGACGACGACGCGGTCGTGAAGCGGACGAAACTTCATGGTGTCCTCCTAAGCTGTTGACACAGTTTTAGATTTGGTTTTGGTGGAAGGGCGGCAACGGGAAGCGCTGCCGCTTATTCCAGGCGCGACATGGGGGACCCAATTTCGGCCCGCAAGAGGCGCCCGAAAAAAATTTAGCACTCCTGGGGGCCGGAGTGCCAAGGCAAATTTGGCAATGCATAGCCACGAGTGCCAGGCCACGCCAGGACGAGCCGGGCAATTCATGGCAGCCCTTCGGTCTGTCAGCAGTTCCGCCCACTTGCTGCTAACGCCTTGATTTTAGGAACATTCCCATTTTTTGTGCTTGTTTGTATGGGAGGTGACCAGCAGACTCGATGTCCGAATCGGAGGGCATCCATGGCAACTCAGCAAATGGCCGCCAAAGAAATGGCCTCCAAAGATTTTCGCCGCCAGCTCGAGGGCTACGGCCTCACGACCGCGCAAATCCTCTATCGGCTCCCCGACCACCC
>VAZQ01000412.1 GCA_005883115.1 Alphaproteobacteria bacterium
TTGCAAAAATATCACACCGGATCATTTTCAGGAGCAACCTGTTGCCGGATGAGACGTCCCGCCGTAGTTTCGAAGTTGCAACAGATCCCAACCTTTGCCCCGGTAACCTCCGGGGCTTTTCTTTTTCAGCCCACGTAGTCGTCTTTCGATTTCAAAATGATCCTCGCTCCTCCGTGCATCTCAACGCGGTCTCGAAACCTGCCATTACCGCTGCGGCGGCAAAAGCCGCTGCAAACAATTCTTGCTCGTGAGCCGGCCGCATCGGTAATGATGTGCTCAGCAATCAGGTAAGCTGGCATACGTCTTCGTTCTGGTGCCCAACTTTGAAAAGCCGTACCTCACTTGGCCCAGACGCGCCGAACCAAGCCCTGCCTTCCTAATGGCGTACGCTTGCAATGGATGTTTTACCCGAGCCGCGAGCCGGGCGGCCGTTTCGACCGCCGAGCCGTTGTGTTACTGTATTCAGGCGAGGCTCCTATGCCTGACGAGGTCATCATCGCCGTGTCTTACGACCACGAGCGCGGCCATTACATCGGCAAACATCCCAATCTTCCTCCCGTCGTCGCGCTCTCACTGTCTGGCTTGCGCCAGCGCGCCGCTTCCACGCTGCCCGGCAACGCTGTCGTCGTCCTTTCCCTTGACGAGGGTGCCCGCAGGGAGAGGGACACACGCCGCAGCGGCGGGCCCCGCCGCAGTTTCGCCGGGACGTCATCCTGAAAACCCGCAAGAGGTTCCCCGCGAGAGGATCTGCCGGATCCTCTCCGGCGAAACATCCCCGCTTCATTCGGCTGTCCGCCTTCGCTCAAGATTTCGCCGAGAGAACACGCCAACCAGAAACCCCACGGCCGCCGGACATGCTACTCGCCCGCGCCGACGAGGTGATCGAATGATGGGGTGGATGGCCCGGTTCGCGGACTCCATCAGGGCCAGCAGTCCATCCGGGCTGCGTGAACAGGCCGGACACATGACTGCAAGCGACTTCTGTGCGGCACGCTGCATTTCCTCTTGCCAGGCGGGGGCCATCCACACATGAAGCGGCGAAGGTTCATCGCGCTGCTCGGCGGCGCGGCCGTCGTGTGGCCGCTTGCCGCGGATGCGCAGCGGCCTCCGATGATGCAGCCGACCGACGCGATGAGGGCGACCTTACCGCGGATCGAGGTGCTGCGCGTGAAGCCTATCGACCCGGCGGTCCGAAGGCTTCGGTTTCAATTAAGCGACGGTTCGGTTGATCTGATGAAGGCGTTTAGCCTCGGCGGCTCCGAAGGCGTCGGTGGTGTTTGGAAGATACCGCCTCACATAGCGCTTCCTGAGACATTCGACACGCGCTACGGGCAATGGTGAGGGTCACGGTCAGAGCGAAAACACCTTGCAATGGCTTGCGGCTAGCCTTCCCCGAAATCCTTCAATAACGCAGCGATAGACTCGGCGGCGAACTGACCCGCTGACGCGAGACCTGCTGCGAGAGTTTAACGCTTCATTTTCCAATGAAGTTGAAATTGCAGGTTGCTCGCCGCTCGCCCTGGTCCCACCCAAATTTTGGTCTAGCTTTCGGTTCCATCATGTATGGGACCGTTGCGGAGGCGGGGCTGGCGTACGCTATAAAGTTGTGCTGCGTTCACTATCTCCGGTGCGTGCGGTTTCTAACGGCGACTGTGGTTGCAGCGGCGATAGCGCTTGCCGGATGCACCTCCGATGGGACGCCGGCCTCAACGGGAAACTCAGGCAGCATCGGTAGCTTCGTACGCAATCTGTTCAGATCGAAGAGCGAGGATCAGCCCCCAGCGGCGCACAACGAGGCGCCGATCGAGCCATCCGCGCCGAAGATGAAGTCTGCGACATCCAAGCCTAAAGCAGTGGCGGCCGCCCCTCGGGCCAAACTTCGATCGCGGCAGCCGACCGCTAAGACCGTAATCGAGGTGGCCAAGCCGTCACCGAAGCGCCAGGCGAGCGCCGAGCCGCAGAGCCCGCCCGAAAGCCCGACGCCTCCGTTGCTTAGTGGCGCGGCACCGACCCTTCCTGCTGGAAGCTTCGACAATCGCGTCGGCTCTCGGCGTTAAGCCAGGGGGGCAGAACACATCGCGATGGCAACCGAGGGCGATCGCGAAATCGCTCGGGATCGGGCGGTGCAGCGCACCTCAAAAGAGCGACCGCCCCTGCACCTGCAAAATCTAGCGACGCTCCCGTCAGTCCGAAGATTACTGCGAGAAGGTAAGAACCTCGCGAAGGCTCTTGGAGGCCGGCAGTGAGGCTGGGCTTTAGCGCTCCGTTAGCCTGAGCGAAGGTTCATTGCCGAATTCACGAACTAGGATTGCTTTCATTTTTCAGCCTCCCAGATTGTGGTGAAGCAGACTCGATACTCAGTCTGCGATTTTCCGGGTGGTCCGTGAAGTCGACACTTGGCAGAAGACCGCCGGCTGTTATTTCACCCCTGCTTCGCCACGCGCTTGGGCGGCGTGTCGGGCGGCAAGGAGACCCAGGGGTGGCGTGACTCCTCCCACACCGCGATGGTCGGCGCGGGGAAATTCGGGTCGGCGAAGTTGCCGATGGCAACGGCGACGTATCCAGGAAAGCCTTCGCTCTCCCAGTAGACGGTGGAG
>VAZQ01000413.1 GCA_005883115.1 Alphaproteobacteria bacterium
ATCGGCTCGAGCGGCCATCTCAACATGGAGCTGTTCCAGGCGCTCTCGGGCACCAAATTGCAGGCGGTGCATTACAAGGGAGCAACCCCGGCGCTCACCGACGTCATGGCCGGACACATCCAGCTGATGTTCATTAGCGTAGGTAGCGCGGTGCCGCAGTGGAAGGCGGACAAAGTCAAGCTCATCGCGGTCGGAGCCGCGAAGCGCATGGCTCTGCTGCCGGAAATTCCGACCGTCGCGGAGAGCGGGCTGCCCGGTTACGAGGCGGTCTCCTGGTTTGGCCTATTTGGTCCGCCCGGGATGCCGACGGATATCGTCAGCAAGATTAACGCCGAGGTGCGGAAAGTTTTCGCCGACCCCGAGATCAAAAAGAATTTTCTCGAACGGCAATATTTCGAATCGATCACCGGCACACCCGAGCAGCTCACGAAGTACATCAAGGCCGAGGAGCCGAAATGGCGCAAGGTGATCCACGACGCCAAGGTGAAGGGGGAGTGACGCTGAATTTCACCTCCCGGCTTGGCGCGGACAAGAATACAGCGAGCTGTTCAATCGCACACGGACTGAGCGACCTCAAATTCCCAGCAGCTTGCGCGCATTGCCGCCGGCAATCGCGGCGAGCGTCGCGCCATCTAAGCCGTCGAGCGAGGCGACGTGTCCGATCGGATCATACTCGGCCATATCGAAGGGATAGTCCGTTCCCATAAGGATGCGCTCGGGACCGTGAAGGCGCACCAACTCGGCGAGCTGGTGAGGAGTGAACACGACGGTATCGAGATAGATTTTCTTGAGATAGGTCGTCGGCGGCTGCGGCAGTGCACCGTGCGCATCTGAGCGCGCGCCCCAGGCGTGATCGATACGGCCGCTGTAGGCCGGCAAATATCCTCCGCCATGTACTGCCAGAATCTTCAGATCCGGATGGCGTTCGAGGACGCCATCGAAGATCAAATAATGAAGCGCGATCGTGGTTTCGAGCGGGTTGCCGATCACATTGTTGAAATAGAAGCGTTGGAGCCGTCTGGCGTCGGTGAAGCCGTTGGGATGGATCACCACGAGCGCGCCCAGCGCCTCGGCCTTCTGCCAGAACGGCGCGTATTCCGGCTCGGAGAGTTCGCGCCCGGCGACATTGGTCAGGATCTCCGCGCCCTTCATGCCGAGCGACGTCATGCAACGCTCGAGCTCGCGCGCGGCTTCCGCCCCGTCGACCAGCGGCACGGTGCCGAGGGCGACGAAGCGGTCTGACTTGCGTGCCACGTATTCCGCAAGCCCGTCATTCACGACGTGCGCGGCTTTGACGGCGATGTCGAGAGGCACCGTGTAGTAGCATTGGTTCGGCGGCGGCATCACCAGCTGGAGGTCGATGCCCATGCCGTCAAGATCGGCAAGCCGCTCGTCGTAACCGGTGATGCGTGCGCGCACGTCCTCTTCTTGCTTCTGGCTCAGCGCCTTGGTCTGCGCATCGGCAAAGTGCGCGAGCGGAACTGTGGAAATGTCGAGATGCGGCTTCACGAAGGCAATGGCCTCTGGGATTGCGACGTGCGAATGGATATCGACAGTGGTGCTCCTCGGCCTCGCGTCTCGTCCTGGCGTACCGTGCCCGCGCGCCGCGGTGAGGCCGTACTTGTTCCATTGACTCATTGTTCGTCCATTGATTGTGGTCGTTGCGAATTGCGTATTCTCGCCGCTCATTCCCGCCCGAGCGGGAATCCTGAATTGGTTAGTCCATCGCGTGATCGAGCTCTCCGCTTTGGCGGAGATAGGCGGCTTTATCTATCAGAACACGCCCAGATGTTGGGAAACAACGGCATCGTCGAGCTTGATCTGATCGGCTGCTCCGCGAAACACAACACGGCCGGTATTGATGATGACAATATCGTCCGCAAGGTCGAGCGTCAGCTTGATGTTCTGCTCCACAAGGATGATCGACTGCCCTTCGTCCTTGAGCTGCGCGATGGTGCGGCCAACATCGGCCACCAGTTGCGGCGCGAGCCCTTCGGAGGGCTCGTCCATCAGTAGCACGCGCGGATTGCCCATGAGCGCGCGACCGATCGCGAGCATCTGCTGCTCGCCGCCGGAGAGCGAGCCCGCGAGCTGAGTGTGGCGCTCGGCAAGGCGCGGAAAGAGCTGGAAGATACGCTCGATCGACCAGCCGGAGCCGCCGTTTTGGCGCGCCTGGGCCGCAACCATCAGGTTTTCGCGCACGGTGAGAGTGCGGAACATGCGCCGGCCCTGTGGGACGAGACAAATGCCTTTGCGCGCGATGAGATCGGGCGCAAGGCCTGCAACGTTCTCGCCGTAAAGTCTGATTGCACCCTGCCGCGGCTTGAGAAAGCCCATGATCGCCGCCATGCAAGTCGTCTTGCCGGCGCCGTTGCGCCCGAGCAAGCCGAGTAGGCGTCCTCCGTGTAGGGTGAACGACAGCGCGTGGAGAACGTGGCTGTCGCCGTAGTAGGCGTCGATGCCGGAAAGCTCGAGCGCCTCAGTCGCCAAGATAAACCTCCCGGGTGCGCGGATCGGCGACCACCTCCGCGCGCGTACCCTCGACGATGACTTCGCCGTAGTGCAGTACCGTGATGCGCTCGGCAAATGCCAGCGCAGTATCCATGTCGTGCTCGATCATCACGATGGTCACATCGCGTGGGATGGTGTCGAGCAGCGCGCGAATCCTCTGCCGCTCGGGCTGGGAAAGACCGGCGAGCGGCTCGTCGAGCAGCAAGACCTTCGGCTTTTGGGCTAGCGCCATTGCGAGTTCGAGCCGGCGCCGCTCGCCATATGAGGTCTCGGCCACGATGCGCTCGGCGGCCTCGCCCAGCCCGACGCGCTCGAGCGCGGTCTGGGCGCTCGCATAGAGATCGCCGTTAGCCGTCAGGATCGACCAGGGATTCCATCGCCGCCGGTCGAGCCCGAGCAGCGAGAGCACCACGTTGTGCACGAGCCGCTCGCGCGGAAACAGCGTGAGTATCTGATAGGTGCGCGCGAGCCCGAGGTGCACGCGCCGCTGGGTCGGCATTTCCGTGAGCTCTTGGCCGAACAGCCGCACCGACCCGGCATCGACGGTAAGGT
>VAZQ01000414.1:0-3106 GCA_005883115.1 Alphaproteobacteria bacterium
CAACCGGGTGTTCATGCGTGCGCCGGCTCAGTTGCGCGCCGGTCACTTGCGCCTCCTCGCCGGTCAGGTGAAGGAACATGTCCAACCCGTGCGGCCCTAGATTTCGCAGGCACCCACCGCCGGCCTGCGCAGGATCGAGCATCCAGGCGCAACCCCAGGCTTGGTAGCGTGCCGGCCCGGGCCGGTTGATGCGAACGTAGATGTGCGACAGCGGGCTGAGGCGCCCCGCTGCGAGCAACTCGCGGGCGCGCGTGGCGAAGGGCCCGTAGCGCTGGGCCAGCGGGACAGCGACGAACGCATTGAGCCGAGCGGCCTTGGCAGCGACCGCCTCCACCTCGGCTGCGCTTATCCCCATCGGCTTCTCCATCACGAAGGGGTAACCCTGATCGAGCAGGTCGTGGGCGATCTGCGCCATTTGGCAGTGCCGTCCAAGCGCCACTACGAAGTTTGGACGGGTCGTCGCCAGCATCTTTCGGTAGTCCGTGAAGGTTGGCGGGCTCCCCAGCTCGGCCGCGCGTCTCGCGACAAGACTGGCGTCGGAGTCCTGGATGGCGACCAGCTCCACGTCGGGCATGGCGATGAGATGACGCAGGTACGCAGCATCATAGAGCGCATGCCAATGGTTTACCTCGATTGCGGCAACGCGAATCGTCATGGCGTCCTCTTCGTGGATGCGCGTTCGCTTCGGCAGTGCGCGCCATATTGCGTGAATTTAGGTCAGCTTTGAAAGACAGGCCGGGCATAGCTGGACCGGCCCGCCCCCTTGGCCGCGAAGGCCGCTCGCACTGACGGTGCCGGAGTCAATCCTGTTGTGCGCCGACGAGGTGCTCGAATAATACCAAGGGCAGCTTGAAAGCTTTGACGGTTTGAAACGACGCTACTGACGTTGTCAGGCTTCGCTGCTAATCACCCGCAGCGGCTTCAGCGTCCACTCCTCGGCAGTTTGCGACTTTGTCGCTCCGATCATGGCCAGCAAACGCTCCGTCGTCGGCCGATCGGCAGCAATGCCTTTCTCGAGCTGTCCGATTGATCGGAAGCCTTTTGTCGAGCGCGGATCATTGAGCATCTCGCGCAGCTTTCGCTTTTGCTGCCATTCGCGAATCGCGGTCCACACCATTTCAGCTCCTCCCAGATCTGAAACCGGCAGCATATAGCAAGCTGTATCCTTGGCGCCGTGGCAACTTGCCTCGGCACATTAACATTTCGTAATGGCCCCTCGAGGCAGCATTATTTCGGGCCCTCCTTCGCGCGTCGGCACTAAAGGTTCGCTCGATGCTGCGGCATTTTGTTCTTCCGCCATTCCACCCACCCGTGTCAGAATAGGACCTAAGAACGGGCACATAGCCAGTCGTCGTGACCCGTCAATAAACAAAATAGCCAGAGAGGAAATGCCATGCTCAAGCGTGTACTCACCACACTTGCGTGCATCGCGGCGCTCAGCATTATGAGCTCCGGTGCATGGTCGGAGCCCAAGGACATTCGTTGGGGCACCGGTCCTGTCGGCTCGTCGGGACATAAGGCGCTCGTCGTCCTGGCCAATCTCCTCAACAAGGAGATGCCGGACTATCGCATCAGCGTCCTGCCGCTACCCGGTGCCGTGATGACGGTGAAGGGCTACTCCACCGGCGAGTACGAGGGTTTCTACGGTTCCGACATCGCGCTCGAGGAGTTTGCCAGCGACTCCGGCCGCTTCAAGGGATTCAAACAAAAGATGAAGCGCCCGCCCGTGCAGTCGTTCTGGGCTTACACGCTGGAGGTCGGGCTCGCAATCAAGGCGAGCAACCAGGACAAGATCAAGACATGGGGCGACCTCACCGGCCGCAAGGTCTATACCGGCCCGCTGCCGTTCGACACTCGCCTGAAGCTCGAGCGCGCGCTCTCCGCGCTCGGCGTCAAGCATAACTACACGCAGGTCGATCTCTCGACGACGGGCTCGCAACTCGAATCCGGCACCATCGAAGGGATGATCATCTACACGGCGGGCGAAACCCAGCCGGCACCGTGGATCACCGAAGCCTCGCTTGCCGTCGACTGGGCTGCGCTTAACCCGAGTGCGGATGAAGTCGCGACCTTGAAGAAGAAAGGCTTCCAACTCATCGACGTGCCGCCTTCGGCATTCAGGCGAGACGTGCACACGCCCAAGGCGACTTTGTTGCCGTTCTATTGGGGCTTCGACGTTGGATCGGATATGCCGGCGGATGACGTCTACAAGATGCTGACGATCATCGAAAAGCACTCCGCCGAACTGGCGCAGCTCGATCCAAGCTACAGTCAGATTGGTTCGAAGATGTGGGAATTCCAGAAGAAGGCGCTGGACGCCACGTGGGAGCTCTGCCCCATCCACCCCGGCCTGGCAAAATACCTGCGCGAGAAGGGCGTCTGGGACCCGAAGTGGGATTCCAAGATCGCCACAATGTAGCACTGATCGCAGGAACTCTCGGGAGTGGGCGAGCGCCCGCCGCAACGCGTTCATCGAGAGCATGGGTCCGACATGACCGACATGTCGTCACGGCCGCCGCTCGTCCTCAACGGTATTTATTACGCGGTCGCGATCGCGTTCTTCGTTTATATCTTTCACTACTACTGGACCGGCAGCGGCGGCTCGACACTGCTGGCTCTGACGTTGATCCCGATAACCTTTGTTCTGTTCGTTCTGCAGTCGCTGCGCGGCAACGAGTTCTATCCGAAACTCCCGCCGATGGCGAACTACGTCATCGCCGCGATCTATATCGCGATCTCGCTCTACGTCTCCTATTACATGACCGTGGAATACGAAGAGATCGGCACGTCGCGCGCCGGCATGTGGGATACGGCTGACCTGGTCTGGGGCGGCCTGATGACGCTGCTTATCATGGAATACGCGCGCAAGCGGCACATGCCGCTGTTCATCCTCAACATCGCGCTCATCCTCTACGCGGTCTACGGCTACCTGGTGCCCGGCATGTTCTATCACGCCGGTCTGAGCTGGGAGCGCGTCCTCAGTGCCATGAGCATCGAGATGGCGACTGGTATCTTCTCTAGCTTGCCGCAGATCGCGCTCACGACGGTGGGCTCTTTTCTGTTGGTGCTCAGTCTGTTGAGCGGCTTCGGCTGCATCGATTCGTTG
>VAZQ01000414.1:3151-5977 GCA_005883115.1 Alphaproteobacteria bacterium
GGTGGGCTCGATGTGCGTGGGCACGGTGAGCGGCAGTGGCGCTGCGAATGCGATCACCATCGGCTCGGCTACCATTCCCTCCATGATCGGCGCAGGCATGCCGCCGGCAACTGCGGCGGCGATCGAATCGGCATCCTCGCTCGGCGGGCAATTAATGCCGCCGGTGATGGGGATATCCGCCTTCCTGATGGCCGAATTCCTGGGCAAGGACTATTTCGACGTGGTGGCGCGCGGCTGGGTGCCGGCGTTGATCTATTACGCCACCGTTTCCACGTCCGTTTATCTGTTGGCGATTCGGTTTCGCACTCGCCTCGTGGTCGGTTCGGTCGAGGGGCTGACCTGGCGCGATCTGGTGAACCTCGGCGCGTTTGTCGTGGTGGTGACCGGCTTGGTCGGCCTCATGGCGACCGTGCATCTCGCGCCGATGTTCGCGGCGCTCTATGTCTTCATCGCTGTCGGGTCGGCTCTATTCGTCATCAATTTCGTGTCGGTGCTGAGTCAATGGTCGCCGCGCGGATTGATCGAGCCAATCGTACGGTTTCTCGACGCATTTACCGACATGATCTCCGATTTGGCTCTCTTGCTCGCGACGCTGTCGATCATGACAGGCGCGCTGGTCATCACCGGTGTCCCAACTAAGCTCGGCAGCGTGCTGATTGAGGCCGCGGGCGTCAATCTGGTCGCCATGGTCTTGCTGTCCTTCATCTTCGGCGCGATCCTCGGCACCGGCCTGCCTCCGGCGCCGACCTATATTCTCGTCGCCATCGTGATCGCGCCGCCTCAATCCGTGGGTGGTCCACTTTTTCGCGTTCTTTCTCGGCGTGTTCGGAGAGCTGACGCCGCCCACTTCGCTGGTGGCCGCGGTCACGGCCAAAATCGCCAATGCTTCGTTTTATCAGACGCTCAATCGCGCTCTGCAGATTTGCATCTCTCTGTTCACGCTGATGGCCGGCGTGTTTGTTCGACCGGAGTTGGTCATCGAACCGGGGCTGGGCCAGATGCGAGGCGCGCTGCTGGTTTTGACGGCCACGATTGGAATCACATTTAGCCTGCAAGCTCGATTCTCCGACCGCGGGTCGGTCGATCTGCCGGTGCGGCTCGCGCTTGCTCTATGCGCACTCATCGTGTTGCTCTATCCGAGCGAGCAGGTTGCGGCTGCCGCCTGCCTCCCGGTGGTACTCACGATCGCCTATTGGATCATCTGGCGCCGACCCGCCGCCACTCTCGCCATGACCAAGGCGGTCGGCCCGGCAGTGCTTGCAACGTCGTTTGTCAAGGCCGATTCACCCGGCCGCATGGATTGATCGCTGGAGGGTGAGATGAACATCAAACCCGGCTCGCGCGTCCTAACAATCGCATGTGTCTGGCTGCTGGCGATCTCGACTGCCACGCAAGCGCAACAGTACCCGAACAGGCCGGTCACGATCATCTCGGATTCGGCTGCCGGCAGCACGCCGGACGCGGTCCTGCGCGTCATCGCCGATCGTCTCAGTCAAATTTGGCGCCAACAAGTATTGGCGGTCAATCATCCCGGCGCCACCGGCAGCATCGCCTCGCGCATTGCAGCCGATGCTCCACCTGACGGATACACGCTTTACATGCCGGCCTTGTCCACCTTTGTCTCGCTACCAGGGACCGCGCCCAACCTGCCAATCCGGCTACCGCATGATTTTAACGCGATCGGTTTCGCGGCCGAAAATCCCATGTTCGTTGTGGTCAATCCTTCGCTCGGCATCACCAGGCTTTCCGATCTCATTGCACGGGCAAAGGCGCGTCCGGGCGAAATATCTTGCGCGGTGACCGGGATCGGCAGACTCACGCATCTGACCGCCGAGCTCTTGCAAAGCCGAGCCGGCGTTGAGCTGCTAATCGTTCCCTATACCGGCGGTCCCGCGCAGGCAATCGGTGATGTCATAAGCGGCCGCGTCGATTTCATCATCGAGGGCTATTCGGGGATCGCGGGAGCGGTGCAATCAGGTTTAGTCAAAGCGATCGCCGTTGCCTCGGAGAAGCCTCTGGCCGAATTCCCCCATTTGCCCACCGTGGCGGAGACGCTTCCCGGGTTTTCAGCGACCGGCTGGCAAGTCCTGGTGGCGCCGATCGGCACTGCCGAAGGGACTATCCAAAAGGCGAGCGAGGATCTGCGCAGTGTCGTTACGGATCCCGATCTTCAGAACAAGATCGCAGCCCGCGGTAGTTATACGCGAGCGATGTCGCCGGCTGAAGTCATCGCATTCGTTGCGGCAGAGCAACGGAAATGGAAACCCGTAATGGAGCTGATCGCCAAGAAGACGCAGTAATTTTGCCGCGCGCTGTGGCAGCGCAGGAGCCAAATGGGACATGGTGTTATTTTCGACCACAACGAAACGAAACGTCCGCCGCGCCGGTGAGGTCCTAACTTGGATATTTCTGCTAGCGTTAGTTTTAGGTCCGTGGATTGCCTGGTTTATTGGTGAACCCTATCGCCGCCACGTTGTGCGGGAAGGCGAACTGTGCGGTCCGGGCTATCGCTGGACCTATGCTCAATCGAGGTTCGCTGACTCGGATTTATCCTGCGAGCCTGACTGACTGGTTTAATCCGAACAGCGCTGCGAACACTCGGTCTCACGATCCCGCCATCGGTCTCGGCGCGCGCCGATGAGGTGATCGACTAGGAAGCACTTTGTCGCGCAGCACGCCCTCGCCGGCATTTTTTTGTCGCCAGTACCGTTATTCCACGTGAAGTAGCTCACACATCTCTCCGGTTCACTTTCTCTAAAATCCGGTTCATCGACCTGGCGCCAGGAGGAAGACATGGCACAGGACTCAGGCTTGGCATTTAGCTTC
>VAZQ01000415.1 GCA_005883115.1 Alphaproteobacteria bacterium
AAGCGGTTGGACACATGTCGGACACTGAGCTTTTGCCTAAATTGGAGCCGGTTCGCCGGCTGGAAGTATTCACCGGCGCCGGCCGGCGGCGGAGTTGGACGGCCGAGCAGAAGTTGCAGATCATTAGCGAGAGCTACGCGGACGGCGAGACGGTGTCGGCGGTTGCGCGCCGCCACGGGCTGACGCCGCAGCAGTTGTTCGGATGGCGCCGCGCTGCTCGCCCACTGGCGGTGACGGGCACGGGGGAGGTTAGGCCGGCATTTGCGCCGGTGATCGTCGAGGGAGCGCCGTCTCGTCCGAGCGTGGCGCGGCTACCGGCCGGCTCGAGCATGTCGACGATCGAGATCGTCATCGGAGCGACGACGGTTCGTGTAGCGCCCGGTGCCGATGTGACGACGTTGCAGGCCGTGCTGTGCGCGGTGAAGGCTGTGTCATGATCATCCCATCTGGCACAGTGCGGGTGCTGGTAGCGATGCGGCCTGTCGACTTCCGCAAAGGAATGGACGGCCTAGCGGCGGTAGCGCGCGAAAGCCTGGGTGCCGATCCTTACAGCGGGGTGGTCTACGTGTTCCGTGCCAAACGAGCCGATCGCGTGAAGCTGTTGCTGTGGGACGGCACCGGTCTTGTGCTCGTCGCCAAGCGGCTGGAGAAAAGCTCTTTCCGCTGGCCGACGATCAGTGACGGTGTTATGCGGCTCACGTCCGCCCAACTCTCGGCGCTGCTCGAAGGTCTCGATTGGACGCGGGTGCGCGCGGTGCGAGTGCAAGCGCCGCAGGCCACGCTTTAATCCAGCGACACAGTGACTCAGAAACAATCTGTGGAGCGACACGGGCGCTGCGATGTGATTCGCTTCGCAGCGTGCTGACCACTCCTGATTCTCTCCCGAATGACGTGCAGGCGCTGCAGGCTCTGCTTATGGCCGAGCGGGCGCGGCATGCCGAGGAGCTCGATCGGTTGACGGCGATCATCAAGGAGCTGCAGCGGCATCGCTTCGGCCGCCGCTCCGAGCAGCTTGACCCCGATCAGCTGGCGCTTGCGCTCGAGGATCTGGAGCAGACGATCGCGGCGACGGAAGCGGCGGCTGAGAAGGATGGCGAGGTGCCCGCCAAGCCGGCCGCTGCGCGCAAGCGGCAGATCAATCGCGGTGCGCTGCCGGTGCATCTGCCGCGCGAAGAGATCGTCATCGATGTCGAGGATAAGACCTGTGCCTGCTGCGGCGGTCTCAAGCATCGCATCGGCGAAGACGTCTCCGAACGGCTCGACGTGATCCCGGCGCAGCTGAAGGTGATCGTGACCCGCCGTCCCAAATACGCCTGCCGGGCCTGCGCTGGCGAAGTGACGCAGGCACCGGCGCCGGAGCGGCTGATCGAGAGTGGCATCCCGACCGAGGCGCTCATCGCGCATGTGCTGGTCGCCAAATATGCCGACCACACACCGCTCTATCGCCAGGCGCAAATCTATGCGCGCCAAGGCATCACCCTCGACCGCTCCACCTTGGCCGATTGGGTGGGCCGCGCCGCCTTCGCGCTTCGGCCCGTGCATGCGCGGCTCTTCGAACTGCTGAAGCAGTCGAGCAAGCTGTTTGCCGACGAGACCACGGCGCCGGTGCTCGATCCCGGACGTGGACGCACCAAGAAAGGGCAGCTGTGGGCCTATGCCCGCGACGAACGGCCGTGGGCCGGCCCCGACCCTCCAGGCGTCGCCTATGCCTATGCCCCCGACCGCAAGCATGTGCGGCCGGCCGAGCATCTTGCCGGCTTCAGCGGCAAGCTGCAGGTCGACGGATACGGCGCCTATGCCGAACTCGCCGAGGGCGGCAATGTCGAGCTCGCCTTCTGTTGGAGCCATGTGCGGCGGCACTTTTATGAGATCCAGGCTGCCACGCCCGCGCCGATCGCCAGCGAGGCCCTCGTCCGCATCGCCGCGCTCTATGCCGTCGAGTCCGATATCCGCGGCGTGACTGCCGACGAGCGCCGGCGCGGGCGGCAACTGCGCACCAAGCCGATCATCGACGCGTTGCGTCCCTGGCTTGAAGCCAAGCTCGCCACCGTCTCAGGCAAATCGACCATCGCCGAGGCGATCCGCTACGCGCTCTCGCGCTGGGATGGCCTCACCAGATTTTTGGACGACGGTCGCATCGAGATCGACTCCAATGTCGTCGAACGCGCCATCCGCCCGATCGCGCTCGGCCGCAAGAACCATCTCTTTGCCGGTTCGGATGGCGGCGGCGCGCACTGGGCAGTCATTGCCTCGCTCATCGAAACCTGCAAGATGAACGACGTCGACCCAGAAGCTTATCTACGCGACGTGTTGACGAAGATCGTCGCCAGACATCCGATGAGCCGCATCGACGAACTACTGCCATTCGCCTACGCGCAGACGGCGGAGAGCGCTGCGGCCTAACAACACCGCTTACCATTCCTCAAAGCAGTCCGCAGGTTAGGAAATCATCGCAGGTAGACCCAGTCGAAAGTGCGCGCCGACGAGGTGATCGAGTGAGAAGGCGCGCGTTCATATCGCTTATCGGCGGCGCGGCTGCGTGGCCGCTCGCGGGGCGTGCGTTCGCAACATTCCAGCCG
>VAZQ01000046.1:0-423 GCA_005883115.1 Alphaproteobacteria bacterium
CGTGCCCTTTGAACGGATCGACGCGGATGCGCCGAAACCCGCGCCAGCGAATGCCATTCTGACAGTCGACGATATCGTCAATCGCTTCGAGACGCCGGACGGCGTTCTCACTGCGATCGATCACGTTTCACTCAGCGTCGCGCCGGGCGAATTCGTGGGTGTGATCGGTCCCTCCGGCTGCGGCAAGTCGACCTTGTTCAACGTCATCGGGGGATTGCTCGACGGCTACGATGGCACGGTCAAGGTCGCCGGCGAGCGGGTGCGAGGGCCGCACCCGGCGATCGGCATGATTTTCCAGGAGGAGTCGACCTTTCCCTGGCGCAACGTGCTCGACAACGTGGCGTTCCCGCTGGAGATCGCGGGCCTGCCCAAGGCCGAGCGCTACGAGCGGGCGCGCCGGTTCGTCAAGCTCGTCGGCCTCGA
>VAZQ01000046.1:463-1043 GCA_005883115.1 Alphaproteobacteria bacterium
GGCGGAGCTGTCGGGTGGCATGCGCCAGCGCGTGTCGATGGCGCGCACGCTGGCCGCGCAGCCCAAAATCCTCCTGATGGACGAGCCATTCGCCTCGCTCGACGAGCAGACCCGGCTCCTCCTCGGCGACAAGGTCTTGCAAATTCAGCAGCAGCTCAAGCAAACGACGCTTCTCATCACCCACAACATCACCGAGGCGGTGCAACTCTCCGACCGCGTCGTGGTAATGACGTATCGGCCAGGCAAGGTGAAACGGATGGTGGAGATCAACCTGCCGCGCCCGCGCAGTTCCGAAATCGTGTCGAGCGAGGCATTCGGGCGCTACGTGGCGCAGATTTGGAGTGATCTGCGCGAGGAGGCAAGCCGCGGGTTGGATGACGAGGAGAGCAGGAAGTTGCACGAAGGCGAGAAGCGATGACCGCCGCCGCGGCGCTTGCCAAGAACAGATACGTTCCGGCCGCGCTCGGCCTCGGTTCGTTTGTCGCGTTCATCGCGCTTGTCGAGCTCCTCATTCGCGTCGGCGTGATCAACCGCTTCATCGTGCCGATGTCCTCCGACATCATCGCCGCCTTCCCGCGCG
>VAZQ01000046.1:1094-1809 GCA_005883115.1 Alphaproteobacteria bacterium
TCACCGCCGGCGAGGCGCTTTCCGCCAGCATCCTGGTGACCATTTTCGGAGTTGCGGGCGGGGTCCTGCTCTACCGCTACCATTTGCTGCGGCTTGCGACCGAGACCTGGGTCGCGGCGGTCGCGGCGGCCCCCTTGGTGCTGATGTATCCGCTCTATCTCGTGATCTTCGGAAGGAGCGCCCTCACCATCGTGATGATGGGCTTCACTGCGGGGCTTGCCCCGATCATGCTCAAGACGCTCGAAGGCCTCCTCGCCACCCGACGCGTGCTGATCAACGTGGGCAGGAGCTTCAATCTCACGCCGTCGCAGCAATTCTGGAAGATTCTTTTCCCCGCCGCACTGCCGACCATATTCGTGGGGCTGCGGCTCGGGTTGATCTTCGCCCTCATCAATATCGTGGGGGTCGAATTCCTGATCAATTTCGGCGGCCTTGGGCAGCTTATCAACGAGCTTGCCGAGCGGTACGATCTTGCCGGAATGTATGCCGCGATCTGCTTCGTGATCCTGGTCAGTATTAGCGTGTTTCTCCTCACAGAGAGGCTCGAGCGATGGTTGAGACCCGTGGATTGAGCCTGCCAGCGGCGAGATCATGGGCGCTGCCGCTGCGCCCGGTCACCGCGCTGCGCGTCGCGATCGTCGTGGGCGTTGTCGTGATTTGGCAAGCCATATCGGCGTCGGGATGGCTCTACCGCGATGTCGTGCCTTCGCTCCTC
>VAZQ01000046.1:1828-18108 GCA_005883115.1 Alphaproteobacteria bacterium
CTTCTACTTCCATCTCGGCACGACCGCCTACGAAATCGCCATCGCGATGGTAATCGGCGGCTTGAGCGGTCTTGCGGTTGGGCTGTTGCTGGGCGGCAGCCGATTGCTGTCGCGCGCTTACGAAGCCTATCTTTACTACCTCGGTCCTTGTCCCAAGATCATCTTCTTTCCAGTCATGATCATGTGGTTCGGCGTTGGGCCCGGATCCAAGGTGGCGATGGGCGCGATCTCGTGCTTCTTTCCGGTCGCTCTTAACATCGCCGGGGGCATGCGCGAGATCGATAAGGTGCTCATCCGCGTGGGGAAGAGCTTTCGCGCCAACACCTGGCAGATGGTCACCAAGATCTACCTTCCTGCCATGCGCCACCCGGTCATTAACGGGGTGCGCCTCGGCCTCGGCGTGGCGTTGATCGGCACGTTGCTTGCCGAGACGAAGCTCTCGAATCGCGGAATCGGGTTTTTGGTGATTCAGGCCTACAGCATCTTCAACATGCCGCAGATGTACGCGCTGCTGATCATCCTCTTCGTGATCGCAATCGGTGCCAACGCGCTGATCGGGCGATTCGGCGGTCTCGATGACATCAAAGCTTCCTGAGTGCTCTACTCCTTGCCTTAGAGGTGTCCAATGGTTGCAGTTGCCGCGGCGAGACCTCAGCCGCTTCCTCCCAATCTGCCGTCGCATCGTGATCCCTATTACGCCGGCCAGTGGCAGAAGCCGAAATCACCGCGTTATGTGGAGACCATCAGCCCAGGAACCGGCGAGCCGCTGGGCAAGGTGATCGACGGTTCCGCGGCTGATGCGGAGGCCGCCATCGCCGCCGCCAAGACCGCCTTTCGCGACTGGCGGCACGTGCCGCCGCTCGAACGGGCAAAGATGCTGCGCGCGATCGCCGACGTGCTGCGCAAGAACGGCGATGAGCTTGCGATGATCGACGCCGCTGATTGCGGCAATCCCTATGCCGAGATGGTGCGTGATGCCCAGATGGGGGCGGCACAGCTCGACTTCTATGCCGGCCTCGTCACCGAGATGAAAGGCGCGTCGATCCCAATGGGCCCGGAGGCGGTCAATTTCTCGGTGCGCGAGCCCTTCGGAGTGGTCGCTCGCATCATCCCATTCAATCACCCTTTTATGTTCGTTGCAGGAAAATCGGCGGCGCCGCTCGCCGCCGGCAACACCGTTGTGGTCAAACCGCCCGAACAGGCCCCGCTGTCCTCCCTGCGGCTCGCCGAGTTGATCGACGGTATCCTGCCGCCGGGCGTTTGGAATCTGGTACCGGGCGGCAGGGAGGTCGGCCAAGCGCTAGCGAGCCATCCCGACGTCGCCAAAGTGGCGCTCATCGGCAGCGTGCCGACCGGCCGCGCCGTGATGAAGGCGGCCGCCGATACGCTCAAGCCGGTCACGCTCGAGCTTGGCGGGAAGAACGCTCTGATCGCTTTCCCCGACGCCGATCTCGACGCAATGTCGGCTGCCGTCGTTGACGGCATGAATTTCACCTGGTGTGGCCAATCCTGCGGCTCGACCAGCCGCGCCTTCGTGCACGAGAAGATTTACGACGCGGTGCTGGAGCGGGTGAAGAATTCAGTCAAACGCTACCGGCCTGGCATCCCGACCGATCCTGCAACGACCATGGGTTCGATCGTGAGCAAGGTGCAATATGATCGCGTGCTCGCTTATATTGAGGCCGGCAAAGAGGAGGGCGCCCGGCTTCTCACCGGCGGCAAACGGCCGAGCGATCCGCATCTCACCAAGGGCTTCTATGTCGAGCCAACGGTGTTCGCCGACGTGACCATGGACATGCGCATCGCCAAGGAAGAGATCTTCGGCCCAGTCCTCTCCATTTTGAAATGGAGCGACGAGGACAAGATGCTGGCGCAGGTGAATCAGGTCGAGTACGGACTGACCTGCTCTATCTGGACCAATGATCTCGCCACCGCCCATCGTGCGGCGGCAGCTGTCGAGGCGGGTTTCGTATGGATCAATGAGGTATCGAAGCATTTCCTCGGCGCGCCTTTCGGCGGCTACAAGCAGTCCGGCACCGGACGCGAGGAAGGCATTGAGGAACTGTTGAGCTTCACGCGCGAGAAGAACATCCACATCAACCGTAGGAGACGCAGCGGCGCGCATTGACACCGCATGTCAGCTCCGGAATTTCGCATCGCCGGAAGAGGCGGAGGAAGGGCGGCGTGCGGCCGCCCCTCGACGCCACGCGAGATCAGTGACGAGCGGTTCGCTGCGGACCGTAGCTGACCCGATAGACCGCGCCGTTGTAGTCATCGGAGATCAACAGCGAGCCGTCCTTCATAACCATCACATCGGCCGGCCGTCCGACATAATTGTTGTTCTGGAGGAAACCGGTGACGAATGGCTCCATCGACCTGAAAGTGCCGTCCGGCTTTAGCTTCACTACGACAAGGTCACCCCCGATCTTGGTGCTGCGGTTCCACGAGCCATGCCGCGCGATGATAATTTGGTTGCGGTAGGCGGCCGGGAACATACTCCCAGTGTAGAAGCGCATTCCTAAAGCCGCCGCGTGCGGCCCCAGCAGCGCGATGGGCTTGGTGAACTCCTCGCAGGAATGGCCCCATCCAAATTCCTGGTCCGGAATATTGCCCTGGTGGCAGTAGGGGAATCCGAAGTTGTCCTTGCCGGGCTGGGTCACTCGATTGAGCTTGTCTTCCGGTATGTCTTCCGACAGCCAATCGCGCTGGTTTTCGGTGAAGTAGAGCTGTTTTAGCACCGGATGCCAGTCCATCCCGACGATCTGGCGAATGCCGCTCGCAACCACTTCGAGCCCGCTGCCGTCTAAATTGAGACGGTAGATCTTGGCATGCCGCTCGGACGGCATGCAGATGTTGCAGGGTGCGCCGACCTGGAAATACAGCTTCTCGTCGGGACCGATCGTGAGATATTTCCAGCCGTGCGCCTCATCCTTCGGGAGATCGCTGAAGATGACGGTCGGCTTCGGCGGGTTGTCGAGCTTGTCTTCGATGTTGTCGATTTTCGAGATCTGGGACAGTTCGGCGATGTAGAGCGTGCCTTTGTGCAGGACGATGCCGTTAGGGCGATAAAGCCCGGAGGCGACGACCTTGACCTCGCGCGTCCCGCCCTTGTCCACGATGGCGTGGATCTTGTCCTTGAGGCGGCTCGAGACGAACACCGTGCCCTTATCACCGAGCCGAAGCGTGCGCGCGTTGTCGACGCCGCTCGCATAGACCTCGATCGTGACCCCCTTCGGCGCCTTGAGCTTGTCAATAGGGAGCTTGTCGGCCGTGGCCGGGATGGGCGGCGGCGCGACCGGCGCAAGCCTTTTTGCGGCGTCAGTATCCGGTCGCCCGATCAACGGAGAACCGGGCGGCAGCGCAGCTTGCTGCTGCGCGGCCACCGGTAGTGTGGTCACAAGGACCGCACCGAGTGTGCCGGTGAGCATAAGAGCGCACCGGCGCGACAACTGGGTCATGATCATCCTCCCTGAACTGATCGTTTGTGGTGCCTTGTTCGCTTATCTTTATTCATAAGCTGTCGAGTGAGCCTCCTTTTGGTTGCGGGCCATCTAAATCGTCAGCGTGCCGGCCTTTGCCGCGGCGTAACGCTCACCGATCTTGGTCCAATTCACCACGTTCCACCACGCCTTGAGGTAGTCGGCGCGGCGGTTCTGGTAGCTGAGGTAATAGGCATGCTCCCACATGTCGTTGCCGAACAGCACGTGCTTGCCGTCGGCCAGCGGGGTGTCCTGGTTGGGCTTGGTCTCGAGCGCGAGCTTGCCGTCGGGCGCGACAGTGATGAACACCCAGCCCGAGCCGAACACGCGCAGCCCCGCGGCGTTGAAGTCGTCCTGCAGCTTCTGTAAGCCGCCGAGATCGCGGGTGATGGCCGCAGCGAGCTCGCCCTGCGGCTGACCGCCGGCGGGACCCATAACCTGCCAGAACATGGTGTGATTGGCATGCCCGCCGCCATTGTTGCGCAGCACAGTGCGGATCGCCTCGGGCATTTCACCAAGCTTGGCCAAGATGTCCTGCAGCGACATGGAGGCGACGGCCGGGTGATCCTTTAGCGCATTGTTGAGGTTCATGACGTAAGCGGCGTGATGGCGATCGTGATGGATCTCCATGGTACGCGCATCGATGTGCGGCTCGAGCGCGTTGTTTGGATAGGGCAGCGGTTCAAGTTTGAACGGGCCAGCCGCAGCCTGCGCATGGACGTTGCGCGTAAGCGCGACAATCGCCGCGGACCCAGCCAAGAATTCGCGACGGGTGAGGGACGCGATGCTCGACATGGCAGCCTCCAATGGATCGCGCTGTTGCTGTGACTAACACGTCCTGTCGCAGCTTTATTCCGAGCCGTACGATAGCACATGCTGCGTGGCGCACGACATGTCACGCGGCATTACATGTGCCGGTAGTCATACCCAGCTTCGGTCTGGATCGCCGCGGGCCACCCGCGCGTGGTCGGGAGCGAGGTGGCACACCGGATCGGTTGCGCTCGCATCGCCCGTGAGCGCAAAGGCTTGGCAGCGGCAGCCGCCGAAATCGAGCTCACGACGTGGGCAGCTTGCGCATGGCTCCCTCATCCATCCTGTACCGCGGAAGGCACTGAAAGCTGGGGAGTTTGCCCAGATTTCCGCGAGCGATCGCTCGCGCACGTTCCAGAACTCGAGCCCGATAATCGACTCCGCGGCATGGCAGGGCAGCACCTTGCCAGCGGGTGTTACGTTGAGCGAGCGGCGACCCCAGCCGCCGACGCAAGGTTTTGGATATCGCGCGTAGTAGTCCGGCACCACGGCATCGATGACGATCCGGCCCTGATGCCGCGCGCGCAGCTCCGCCACGGCACTCGCCGCACGCTCGACCTGCTCGCGGGAGGGCATCAGCGCGGCGCGGTTCCTGAGTGCCCAGCCGTAATATTGCACATGCGCGATCTCGACGCGGTTTGCAGCCAGTGCGAGCGCGAGATCGACGATATCGCCGATCCTGTCGATGTTGGCGCGGTGCACCACTGCGTTCACGGTGAGCGGGAGCTTATGCCCCACGACCGCGGCGGCGAGCGCCCGTTTCCTGGCGAATGCGCCCGCGTAGCCGGCAATGCGATCGGCGGATTGGGCGTCGCCGTCTTGGATCGAGATCTGCACATGATCAAGCCCGGCCTGCACCAACCCAGTCAGCACGCTTTCCGTGATCCCGACGGCCGAGGTGATGAGATTGGTATACAGACCCGCCGCATGAGCGCCGGCAGTGATATCGATGAGATCGCGCCGCGCGCCGGGCTCGCCACCCGACAAATGCACCTGCAGCACGCCCAGTTCAGCCGCTTCGCGCAATACACGCAACCAAGTCGCGGTATCGAGCTCGTCCTCTCTCGGATCGAGCGCGAGCGGGTTCGAGCAATAGGGGCAGCCGAGCGGGCAGCGATGGGTTAGCTCGGCGAGGAGCCCCAGAGGCTTCTCGTGCATTGGGCGACCTGCCGGATCGAGCTTGGTCCAAAAGCTTCGCGCGCGACCATTATCACAATTCCAGCAGCTTCTTGTCGGCCAAGCCACGCAATAGGGTTGCGACATCTGTGCGGATTTTCTCGCGCGGCGCCGTGTAGCTGTTCGCGAGATCATCGACGAGCTGGCCAAACGTGACCTCGCCGGTACAGCGCTTGATGATCTCGGCCGCAATCGCATCGGCTTTGAAGATCCGTTCAGGTGCCAGCAGGACCCAGCCGCCCTGGGCCTCGCTGTGCACGAGCCGCACGCCACGCGGCAGCCGTGGGCGTGCGGCGGCATCGATGGGAATGGCCGGGTCACTCATACGCTGCTCCAGTCCTTCGGCACGAATGCGCCGGGCGGAAGATGCTTCGGCGCCACATAGGCATGATAAAGCCCATCCAGCATCGCCCATAGTACGTCGCATTTGAACTCGAGCGCTTTGAGCACCGCGTGCTGAGTATCCGGCGTCCTCGCGTGGTGCTTGACGTAAGCAAGCGCGAAGTCGGAGTCGCGCTGGGCGAGCGGTGGGCGCGCAGAGAAATAAGCGAGTGTGTCGGCGCTCACGAAGTCGTAGCTCTTGAGCATGCCGGCGAGTCGCTCGTCTATGATTTGCGGGGAAAACAATTCGGTGAGCGAGGAGGCGATGGCCTCGAGCAGCGTGTTTTCGCGCACGAAATGCACATAAGCCTCGACCGCAAATCGCGTGGCCGGAAGCAGCCCCGCCAGCGAAACGACGTAGTCGCGGTCGAGCCCGAGCCCGTCGGTCAGCTTGAGCCAGCGCGCGATGCCGCCATCGCCTTCGCTCTCGCCATCATGGTCCACCAGACGGCGCCGCCACTCCCGGCGCAGGGAGGACTCGTTGCAGCGCGCGATCAGGCTCGCATCCTTCACCGGGATCATCGCCTGGTAATAGTATCGGTTGAGCGCCCAGGCCTGGACTTGGCCCTTCGTGCACTGACCGCCGTGGAGCAACACATGAAACGGGTGCAGGCGGTGATAGCGGCGGGCGCCGATGTCGCGCAATTGCGCCTCGAGCTCCGACGGGCTCATCGGCTTCACAGCGCGATCTCCATTCCGTCTTCGGCAATCTCCCACCCGTTTCGCTCCACATGCGCGCGTTCCGGCGACCCCACGATCAGGACGGGATTGGTGTTATTGATGTGCACGTAAATGCGCCGCCCGGATATGCCCTGGAGCGCGGCGAGCGACCCGCCGTCGCCGCCGATTGGAATGTGACCCATGCGGCGGCCGGTCTTGGCGCCGGTTCCGGTCGTGATCATCTCGTCGTCGCGAAAGAGTGTGCCGTCAAAGAAGACGACGTCGGCCTCTTTCATCCTTGCCTTCATCGCCGCGGTCACCCCTGCGGCGCCGGGGATATAGACCATGCGTGCGCCGCCGGCGTAAAGCTCGACGCCGACATTGGTCGCGGTCTCGGTCGCACTTTCCGCTTCGGCGCCTTCGAGATAGAGCGGCACTTTGCCCGGTACTGTGAACAACTGCGCTTGCAATCCTCCTGGAAAAACGAGCGGTGCTGCGGGAACAACGGCCTTGCGCCTCACCACGTCGGCCGCCAGCACGCCGAACATCACATTCTCCGCAAGTGCGGCGAGCGTAACTGCGGTCGCGCATAACAGAAACGGTTCGCGTTCCCTCAGGCTCAGCAAGCCCGCGACCTGATCGATTTCGGCGCCTGTAAGCAGCACCGCTTTGATCGGACTTCCCCGCGCCTCACCGCGGGGATGGAGTGGCTTGGTTTGGCGGACTTGCTGGGGAAGGTCAGGCGACGCGTTGATCAATACCCAATTTTCCGCGTCAGCGGTGACCGCAAGACTTGCCTGAGTCCGCGGCCGCACGCGCGCATCGCCCGCCCATGCCAAGCGGCATGTCGGGCAGCGACAATTCCATTGCGGAAAGCCTCCCCCCGCCGCCGAACCTAGGACGAGGGCGGTTAATCGCCCCATTCAGGATCGGCGCGAATGCGCCAAATCAGAACTCGGCCGGCAAATACCCGTTGATCTCAAGGCCGATGCAGATCTCAACGAGGGTCGGGGTTGTCCAGGCCATTGGTCGCCCTCCGGAGTTTTTAAAACAGGCACAAAGTAGTGCGCGGCAGGCGCGCGCGCAAGCGCCCGCCCACCCGCGGGTCAGCAAGCGACGTTCGTTGCAAGCGAGGTGCAAAGAAAAACCGGACCCTTGCGGGTCCGGTTACAGTTTTGTCGGCGCGGGGGCCGACAATCACCTTCCAGAGGGGAACAGCTGACGGCGCTACGATTGCAATCTGGGAGGATGGACAACCGCCTGCCGCCAGTGAACGGCAGTATGCCGCGGCGATTCCCTCACACAATGCAAAGGCTTGCATGCCAGCCATGCGGCAGCCGGTTAAGCCAAACTCGGGGTCGCGGCCAGCGGCGGCGCAAGCCGGCGCGTCGGCCCTCAAAAGTGCCAGCGCTGCGCCTTGGCGACGAGAAAGTCGCGGAACACCTGCACCCGCGCGACCGTCTTGAGTTCTTCCGGGTAAACGAAATAGGCGTCGAGCGCGATGGTGTCGGACTCACCGAACAATTGCACCAGTCCGCCATTCTCCTCCACGAGATAGTCCGGCAACAACGCGACACCGATACCGCGCTGGCAGGCGCGCAGCACGCCGAGGACGTTGTTGATCGTGAGCGCCGGCGTGCGTGAACCTTTGCCGTTACGTCCCACCTCGATCAGCCAGCGCCGGTTCTCGAGATAATTGGGAACCGTGCTGCCACCCAATAGCAGAATGCGATGGTTGTCGAGGTCATCGAGCGCGCGCGGCGTCCCGAAGCGCTTGATGTATTCCGGCGAGGCGTAAGCGTGGAAGCGTACCGAGAACAGCTTGCGCTGGATCAAGTCGGGCTGTGTCGGCAGCCGCAACCGGATCGCCACATCAGCCTCGCGCATCGCGAGATCGAGTTCCTCGTCAGTGGTGATGAGCGTGACATGGACATCCGGATAAAGCTCGACGAACTCGCCCAATCGCGGGGTGAGCCAATGCACGCCGATCCCGGGCGTCGTGGTCACCCGCAGCTCGCCATTGGGCCGCTCGCGGCTGTCGGTCAGCTTTGCGCGCGCGGCTTCCAGCTTCATGAACACGTCATGCGCGGTGTGATGAAGGAGCTCGCCCTGCTCGGTGAGAATGAGCCCGCGCGCATGGCGGTGAAACAGCGAGACGCCGAGTTCCTGTTCGAGCGCCGACACTTGCCGCGACACCGCCGATTGCGAGAGGCCGAGTTGCTCGCCCGCATGCGTGAAGCTGCCCGCCTCGGCGGCGGCGTGGAAAACCTTCAGCTTGTCCCAGTCCATGCTCATGTGCGCACGGCCTTTACTCCGCCGCGACCGCCGGCTCTGCCTCGCCCTGCAGGGCAAGGAAGCGCTCGGCCTCAAGCGCCGCCATGCAGCCCTGGCCGGCTGCGGTTACGGCCTGCCGATAGATGTCGTCGGTCACGTCGCCGGCCGCGAATACCCCCGGCACCGAGGTCGCCGTCGAGAACGGCGCGGTCTTGATATAGCCCGAGGGCTTCATGTCCAATTGCCCCACGAACAGCTCTGAGGCGGGGCTGTGGCCGATGGCGACGAATACGCCGTCCGCGGCGCGCTCGCTGCGCGCGCCGGTTTTGACGTTGCGCAGAATGACGCGTTTTACCTTCAGCGGGTTCTCCTCGCCCATGACCTCGTCGAGTACGGTGTCCCAGATCACGGAGATCTTCGGATTCTTGAACAGACGATCCTGCAGAATCTTTTCTGCGCGGAAGGAATCGCGCCGGTGCACGACCGTGACGCTTGCGGCGAAATTGGTGAGGAACAACGCCTCCTCGACCGCGGTATTGCCGCCGCCGATCACCAGCACCTTTTTGCCGCGATAGAAGAAACCATCGCAGGTGGCGCAAGCCGATACGCCGTAGCCCTTGAATTTTTGTTCGGACGGCAGGTTGAGCCAGCGCGCCTGGGCGCCAGTCGCAATAATCACGCTGTCGGCGAGGTAGTGATCGCCGGAATCGCAATCGATCCGGAACGGGCGATGGCCGAGCTCGACTCGACTCACATGGTCGGCAACAAGCTTGGTCCCGACATGCTCGGCCTGCCTTTGCATCTGTTCCATTAGCCAGGGGCCCTGGATGACGTCGGCGAAACCGGGATAATTCTCGACGTCGGTGGTGATGGTGAGCTGTCCGCCGGGCTGAATGCCTTGGATCAGAATTGGCTCGAGCATGGCGCGCGAAGCATAGATCGCAGCCGTATAGCCGGCAGCGCCCGAACCGATGATGACGAGCTTGGCTCGGTTATTCTTTCCCACCGCCGAAGAGTCCTGTTCTGCGCTTGAGCCAAAGCCCGCGCTAAATCGCGCTGCCGGCCCAACGCTCTGTACTTCCCGCCAGGCGGCGCGCGGCTCACCAGCGCCGCTCGCTCGGACGAGTCGCAAGTCCGAAGGCCGAAATGCGCATTTCGCTCTGCACAATTTAGGACCTGCCGCGAGCTATGCAAGATATGCAGATCAGGAGCCACAGCTTTGTGAAGCTGGTGCTGAGCGTCAGGTGGGATTTTACCGCCGCGCAATAATGTTTCGCAGGTCCGGCCCGCTGTTGCTAACTATGGGCGCGAGCATTTCGCGAATCGCCCGGAGTCTTTGCCTTGGCCGCCCGTCTCGATGCCATTGACCAGCAGATTCTCAAAGAGCTGCAGGAAGATGGGCGCATCACCAACGTCGAGCTTGCGCGCCGGGTCGGCATCTCGGCTCCGCCCTGTCTGCGCCGGGTGCGCGCACTCGAGGAGGCTGGCTACATCAAAGGCTATCGTGCGTTGCTCGACGAGAAGCTCCTCGGCTACGAGGTGACCGTCTTCGCCATGGTGCACTTGACGAGCCAGGCCGATGCCGACCTCAAGGCGTTCGAGGATTTCGTGCGCGCCCAGCCGCTGGTGCGCGAATGCTGGATGCTGTCCGGCGAGATCGACTTCATCCTCAAATGCGTGGCGCCCGATCTCAAGACATTCCAGGCCTTCGTCGCGCAACTGACCGCAGCGCCGCACGTGCGCAATGTCAAGACCTCGCTCACGCTGCGCAACTCCAAAGATGCGGCCATGGTGCCGATGGAGGAAAAGCGACGCTAACGCGCGCAGGGCCGGGGGCGGCCATGGCGCTGGTTATTGCGCAGCATAGGCGGGCGCGCTCGCAAAGCCTGGCATCACCTCGCGCGAAAACAGCTCGAGTGAACGCAGCGATTCCGCAAGCGTCATGTCGCCGAAGGCCAGCCACGAGACGAAATAATTGCTGCCGGTCTCCGTGACCTCCGCAGTGATGAAATCGCGCACGGTGCGGGGGGAGCCGGCAACGGCGTTATCAATCGCGGCAAGCTCGTCGAAGGAGGGCGGGTAGAGCGTCGCGATCCGCGGCTCGGCGCCATGGCGCGCGAAAAGCCAGCGGAAATTGCTACGCCAGCGCGGATAAGCGCGGCGCGCGATCTCGAGCGCCGCCTCGTCGGTGTCCGCGACCACCACGTGGCGTGCGACTCCCATCAACGGCTGATGCATTTTCCCAAGCCGGGCGCGCTCGGCCCGGTAGCGATCAAGGATGAGGCGAACCATGGGGCGCAACGCGATGGTCACGATGTTCACGTCGTTCGCTGCCGGCCAATCGGCGTTCTCAGGGATCGTGATTCCGTACCAAAGTGGCGGGTGTGGGCGCTGCAGGGGTCGCAAGATCATCGGCACATTGCGAAACTGGTAATGCTTGCCTGCAAAGGTCAGCTCATCGCAGGTAAGCCCGTTCAGAATGAGCTGGAACGCCTCGTGATAGATCTCAGCGGTCTGCGCGAAGTCGAGCCCGTAGGCGCGGGTCTCGAACGGCGATACCCCACGTCCAATGCCGAGTTCGAGCCGGCCACCGCTCATCTGATCGAGCATGCAGATTTCCTCGATCAAGCGTAGCGGATGGTAGAACGGCAACAGGTAGACGAGGGGGCCGAAACGCAATCGCTCGGTGCGCTGGCTCAGTGCGGCGAGGAAGAGCCCCGGCGAGGCGGCGCAGCCGAGCGGCGTCGAGTGGTGCTCGGCGAGGTGATAAGCGTAGATGCCGCTTGCGTCATAGGCTTCGGTCAGGTCGAGCCGGTCGGCATAGAGCTTTGCGAGCGGGCCGCCCGCATCGTCCATGTGGTCGAACACGCCGAATTTCATGGGGAATGCCCCGCGACAGCGCCTTGCCCCCTTTCGGGCCGGCCCCCCGGCTGACGCTCCCGGTCCACGATCGCTCGGCTAGCGCCACTCGACTTTCTTGATCTCGTAGGCCTTGGCCCCGCTCGGCGTCATCACTTCGACGCTCGTGCCCTTGCCCTTGCCGATCAGCGCGCGAGCGAGCGGCGAGGTGATCGAGATCTTGCCTTTCTTGGCATCGGCCTCCGGCTCGCCCACAAGCTGCCACACCTGTTTTTTCTCGGTGTCCTCGTCGACCAAGGTCACCGTCGCCCCGAACGTGATGGTGTCGCCCGAGAGCTTCGATACGTCGATGACCTCGGCGCGCGCGAGTTTGTCCTCGAGTTCAGCGATACGCGTCTCGTTGTGCGACTGCGTCTCCTTGGCGGCGTGATATTCGGCATTCTCCGACAAGTCGCCGTGCGTGCGCGCGTCGGTAATCTGCTGGATGATGCGAGGCCGCTCGACCTGCTGGCGGTGCTTGAGCTCCTTCTCGAGCGCCGCATAGCCCTCTGCCGTCATCGGGATCTTGTCCATTTGTTCCTTAAGCCTCCGACTTCAGCCAACAGACAATAATTCCGATCGCGGGCCGAAGCATCTCCGGCCACGCGACCCTGGACCTGTCCCAAACACCGTCAGGCAGGCGGCTCCGGTTGTCCGGATGCGGCCTTGCCGCCGAAATAGCTCTGCAGCGCGCGCACCTCGAGGTCACCCCCGAGATAGGCTTTGAGTCCCTGCGCTGCGGCGACGGCCCCAGAAAGAGTGGTGTAGTACGGCACTTTATGCAAGAGGGCGGCGCGCCGCAGCGAGCGGCTGTCGGCCAGGGCGGTTGCTCCCTCGGTGGTGTTGAAAACCAGCTGAACCTCCCCGTTTTCGATGGCGTCGACGATGTGGGGCCGGCCTTCCAGCACCTTGTTGATCCGGCCGGCCGGCAGCCCCTGCTCCGTCAGGTAGCGCTGGGTGCCGGAGGTGGCGATGATGCGGAAGCCCAGCGAGACCAGAAGGCGAGCGGAGTCCAGCACACGCGGCTTGTCCGCGTCCTTGATCGATATGAAGACGGTGCCCGAGCGGGGTAGCCGCGCCCCGCCGCCGATCTGGCTCTTGGCGAAGGCGACGGCGAAGTTACGGTCGATACCCATCACCTCGCCGGTCGATTTCATCTCCGGCCCGAGCACGGTGTCGACGCCGGGAAAACGGGCGAACGGAAAAACCGCCTCCTTCACCCCGACATGGTCGAACGCCGCCGACTTGAGGGCGAAGCTCGCCAGCGTCTCGCCAGCCATGATCCGGGCCGCGATCTTGGCCACTGGCAAGCCGATGACCTTGGCGACGAACGGCACCGTGCGCGAGGCGCGCGGGTTGACCTCGAGCACATAGATGTCGCCGTCCTTGATGGCGTATTGCACGTTCATCAGACCGCCGACCTCGAGCGCAAGCGCGAGCGCGCGCGTCTGCCGCTCGAGCTCGGCGATGGCGGTCTTCCCGAGCGAATGCGGCGGCAGCGCGCAGGCGCTGTCGCCCGAATGGATGCCGGCTTCCTCGATGTGCTCCATGATGCCGACGATGGTCGTGTCCCTGCCGTCGGCGAGACAGTCCACATCGACTTCGATTGCGTCGGAGAGATATCGGTCGATCAGCAGCGGGCGCTTGGGCGAGACCACGAGCTCCGAGGGACGGTCGAGATCGGCGGCGAGGCGCGCGATGTAACGATCGAGCTGCGCAGCGTCGGCCACGATCTCCATGGCGCGCCCGCCGAGCACATAGGAAGGCCGGATCACGATCGGGTAGCCGACCTCCTCGGCGATCGCGCGCGCCGCTTTCGGGCTCGTGGCGACGCCGCTCCTGGGCTGGCGCAGTTTGAGTTTCTCGAGCAGCTTC
Source organism: Alphaproteobacteria bacterium (assembly GCA_005883115.1). Taxonomy (GTDB): domain Bacteria; phylum Pseudomonadota; class Alphaproteobacteria; order Rhizobiales; family Xanthobacteraceae; genus VAZQ01. Next base: position 15,382 of record VAZQ01000046.1, read on the forward strand.
TTGAAACGATCGCGATCCTCGGCAAGATCGATCATGTCGGGAGAGGTGCCGAGGATCGGGATTTTTGCCTGTTCCAGCGCTTCGGCAAGCTTGAGTGGCGTTTGTCCGCCGAACTGCACGATGACGCCGCGCAGATCTCCGCTCGAGCGTTCGGTCTCGATGATTTCGAGCACGTCCTCGGCGGTGAGCGGCTCAAAATAAAGCCGGTCGGAGGTGTCGTAATCGGTCGAAACCGTCTCCGGATTGCAGTTGACCATGATGGTCTCGTAGCCCGCCTCCTTGAGAGCAAACGCGGCGTGGCAGCAGCAATAGTCGAACTCGATGCCTTGCCCGATGCGATTGGGCCCGCCGCCCAGGATGACGACCTTGGTCTTGTCCGAGGGCGCGGCCTCGCAAACCGGCGGTCCGGCGAACGGCGCGGCATAGGTCGAGTACATGTAGGCGGTGGGCGAGGCGAACTCCGCGGCGCAGCTGTCGATGCGCTTGAATACCGGTCGCACCGCGAGCGCGCGGCGCCGTTGCGTCACGCTCACGGGCGCAATCCCGGTGAGCTTGCCGAGCCGCGCGTCGGAAAACCCCATCGCTTTGAGGCGGCGAAACGCCCCGGCCGTGGCCGGCAGGCCCTTTGCGCGGATCTCTGCCTCGGCTTCGATGAGCCCGCGGATCTCGCCCAAAAACCAGGGGTCGATCTTGCAGGAGGCGTGGATGTCCTGGTCGGAAAAGCCGAGCCGCATGGCCTGCGCCACTTTGAGGATGCGTTCGGGCGTCGGCGTCCCGAGTGCGGCGCGCACCGCATTCTTGTCGTCGCCTTGCCCAAGCCCCTCGATCGCGATTTCGTCGAGCCCGGTGAACCCGTTCTCGAGCGAGCGCAGCGCTTTTTGTAGGCTCTCCTGGAACGTGCGGCCGATCGCCATCGCCTCGCCCACGGACTTCATCGAGGTGGTCAGGATGGGCTCGGCGCCGGGAAATTTTTCGAACGCGAAGCGCGGGACTTTGGTCACCACATAGTCGATCGTCGGCTCGAACGAGGCGGGCGTCGCGCCGCCGGTAATGTCGTTGGCGATCTCGTCGAGCGTGTAGCCGACGGCGAGCTTGGCCGCGACCTTGGCGATAGGAAAGCCGGTGGCTTTTGAGGCGAGCGCCGAGGAACGCGACACGCGCGGATTCATCTCGATGATGAGGAGCCGGCCGTCCGCGGGATTGACCGCGAACTGCACGTTCGAGCCGCCCGTCTCCACCCCGATCTCACGCAATACCGCGATCGAGGCATCGCGCATGATCTGGTATTCCTTGTCGGTCAGCGTCAGCGCCGGGGCGATAGTGATCGAATCGCCCGTATGCACGCCCATCGGATCCAGATTCTCGATCGAGCAGATGATGATGCAGTTGTCGTTTTTGTCGCGCACCACCTCCATCTCGAACTCTTTCCACCCGAGCACTGATTCCTCGATCAGCACCTCGTTCGTCGGCGAGGCATCGATCCCGCGCTCGACGATGTCGATGAATTCGGCCTTGGTGTAGGCAATGCCGCCGCCGGTGCCGCCGAGCGTGAACGACGGGCGGATAATGGCCGGCAGCCCGATCTCCTCGAGCGCGGCGAGCGCGTTGATCAGCGTCTTGACCTGCTTGGAGCGCGGCGTCTCCAGCCCGATGCGCTGCATCGCCTCGCGGAAGAGCTCACGATCCTCCGCTTTGTCAATCGCCTGCGCGGTCGCGCCGATCATGGTTACATCCAGGCGCTTGAGCACACCCATCTTGTTGAGCGATAGCGCGGTGTTCAGCGCGGTCTGCCCGCCCATGGTCGGCAGCAGGCCGAACCCGCCGGGAGCGGCGTGACGCTCCTTCTCGATGATCTTGGCGACGATCTCGGGCGTGATCGGCTCGACATAAGTCGCATCCGCGAGATCGGGATCGGTCATGATCGTCGCCGGATTAGAGTTCACCAGCACGATTCGATAGCCTTCGGCCTTGAGCGCCTTGACCGCTTGCGTCCCGGAATAATCGAACTCGCAGGCCTGGCCGATGACGATCGGCCCCGCGCCGATGATGAGGATCGATGAGATATCGGTCCGCTTGGGCATGTCGCTCGGCGATCTATGTGCGCTGGGCACAAAAAAAGGGCGCGCTCGTTGCGCGTCCTTCGGGCGGCGCAGAGGTCGTCCCCGCGCGCGGGGCGCTGTTTAGACCAGAATCGGCGGGTAGGGAAGGGCAGCGCCGGCTTCTCCTCATCATTCCGGCCCTCGCTGTATCGCGGCTCGGCCGGAATGAGCAGCTGAAAGCGTTAGCACCAAGCAACACCTCCTCGTTCCCGCGGCGCGTTTCCCTCGCGTCATTCCGGGGCGCGGGCAAAGCCCGCGAGCCCGGAATCCATACCCACGGCCTGTGGTTATGGATTCCGGCCCTCGCCGCTATCGCGGCTCGGCCGGAATGACGAGGTGAAAGCGTTAGCACCAAGCAACGCCTCCTCGTTCCCGCGGCGCGTTTTTTGCGCCCGGGTTTTGTTTTTTGGCTTCGCTCACCCGAATTTACGGGGTGGCGGAGCGCCGAGAGCGAGGCACCCGTTGGGCCTGCACGTAACGCGGCAGGCCAGGCGCCTAACGAGGCGGCCTTGCGTCCCATGACGCGGGACGCCCGCCTCCCGGCGCTCTCACCGTGGCGGTTTTAGGCTCCGGTTCCTTCTCCGGCATTTGCTCCGGATCCGTTCAGCGAGCTCCTCGCAGCCAGGTC
>VAZQ01000416.1 GCA_005883115.1 Alphaproteobacteria bacterium
TGCTCAAGAGCCAGGAGAGATCCGTCGCGGTGCGGAAGGTCCATTTCCCACCGATACGGACAAGATTGACGCCACGCGTGGCATAGTCCTCCTCTAGTCGCAGGAGCGCCGCGTGCACGTCAATGTTCTGCGGCAGTCGCTCCGCCAGCGACTTCTCGTCGAGCGGCTCAGCCGAGGCGAACAGCATCGCTTCCAAGAGCCGAAGCTCCTCCGCTCTCAGCTCGCCCGCCGGTTCCTCGTCCGGTACGACTACTTTCAACTTCGGCATTGCTGGCCTCCTCTAACCCTTGTCCTCCGTCGGCGGCGCCGCCACGCTGCCATCGGCCGCTGCTTGTCCAGAGGGTTGACGCTTGCGCACGTAGATCGGCGCAAACGCCCCCTGCTGGTGTACCTCCATGACGCCCTCGCGCACCATTTCGAGCGTGGAGGCGAAGCTCGATGCCAACACTGTCGGCGCGAGCGACGGCTCGACGACATAGGACAACAGAAATTGATCGAGCCGCGCCCAATCGGACGATTGACCGATCAGCCGCTCGAGCGCTTCCCGGGCCTCGGCCAGCGACCAGACCGTTCGCTTGGCCAACCGCACATGCGCGAGCGCCGACCTTTGCCGTTGCTGCGCGTAGGCCGAGAGCAGGTCATAAAGCGTGGCGCTGTATTGCGGATGCTTGATGTGCGCGATCGGCTCGGGCTGCCCGCGGCGAAAAACGTCGCGCTCGAGCTGCGGGCGGCCGAACAGGCGCTGGGCCACATCGCGAATGACTTCGAGCCGCTTGAGCCGCAGCGCGAGCGCAATTGCCATGTCCTCCGCGCTCTGCCCTTCGGGCGCATTGGCTTCCGGCAGCAATAGCCGCGATTTCAGATAGGCGAGCCACGCCGCCATTACGAGATAATCAGCCGCGAGCTCGAGCCTGAGCTTGCGCGCCTCCTCGATGAAAGCGAGATACTGGTCGGCCAGCGCCAAGATCGAGATTTTGGCGAGGTCGACTTTCTGTTGGCGGGCGAGCGCGAGCAAAAGATCGAGCGGCCCCTCAAATCCCTCGACGTCAACGACGAGCGCCGGTTCCCCAGTCGCCCGCTCGGCCAGAAGATCGCTCTCTAATTCGACTTCGTCGGCAGTCATGAGATCGCCCTCCGGGCGGCAGCGCCAGCATTGATCAGCGCCGTCCATTCGGCACGCAGCGCCGCAACGTCATCTTTGACAACCTGCCCGCGCCGCCCGAGCGCCGCATCCGCGCGGGCCACGGCCTTGCCTGTGAGCACGGGCATCGCGGATGCGACCGCCTGCATTTCACCGAGCTCGCCGCTGCAATGCAGCACCACGTCGCAGCCGGCCGCAATGGCGGCGCGCGCGCGCGCCTCGATCGAGCCGGACAAGGCTCCCATGGAGATATCGTCGCTCATGAGCAGGCCGTCAAACCCCAGCCCCCCGCGAATCACATCCCGGATCAGAGTGACCGAAGTGGTGGCGGGAGCAATAGGATCGATGGCCGTGTACACGACGTGGGCGGTCATTCCCAGCGGGAGATCACGCAGCGCCTGGAAGGCTGCAAAGTCGGTCTTGCTCAGCGTTGCGTGGTCGGTCTCGACCACGGGAAGCGCCCGGTGGCTGTCCGCGCTGGCACGGCCGTGGCCGGGAATATGCTTGAGCACCGGGAGCACGCCACCGGCAAGCAGGCCGTCGGCGACCGCGCGCCCCAGCTCGGCGACCTTCTGCGCGTTCTCGCCATACGCGCGGTCGCCGATGATGGGATCGGCGCCGCTCGCCGGCACGTCCGCGACGGGTAGGCAATCCACATCGATGCCCACGGCGGCAAGATCGGCGGCAATGAGCCGGGCGCCGAGATATGCCGCTCTCATGCCTTGCGCAGCATCGGCGTCGTAAAGGCGGCCATAGGCGGCGCCGGGCGGATAGGGCGGCCAATGCGGCGGGGCGAGGCGCTGGACGCGTCCCCCCTCCTGGTCGACGAGCACAGGGGCATCGCGGCCCACCGCGTCGCGGATGGACGTGATCAGGCGGCTCAACTGCGCCGGCGTGTCGACGTTGCGGCTGAAGAGGATGAACCCCCACGGCTCGCGCTCATGCAGGAATGCGCGCTCGCCACTGGTCAACGTTGTGCCGGCAAGGCCGGTGATGAAAGCGCGTACCGCCATTGGCGCGGATCAATCCGCGCCTGACGCAAGCGTCAAGCGCAGCTCAGTTGTTGGGAACCACGCATTGGCCGCCGGCGGCCTTGTAGCTCGCGCAGAACTGGCTGGCCTCGTGCGCCGATGCAAATGGTCCGATCATGGTCCGATAGAATACGCCCTTGCTGCCAAGATCCGCGCGGCGGACGATCGGCTGCAGTCCGGAAAGCTCGCTCGGGAATCTCGCCTGAAGGCTGCGGAAGGAGGACTGCGCTTCGGCCTCGGTCTTTTGCGAGGACAGCTGCACCATGAAGCCGTCCGACGTGCTCTCCGTCGCATCAGGCGCGGCGCGCGTTGCGACCGGCGGCGCCGCTGCCGTGCGCGTGCGACTTGCTGGCGCCGCGGCCGGCTCGCTCTGCGGATCGAGTGAGATCGGACCGTTGCTGCGCGCGGGCGCTGCTTTCGGCGCGGCCGGCGTCGCGCTCGCATGGGGCGCGGCGTTCGCGGCCGGCGCGGCTTGGCCGGCCACTGGCTTGGCGCTCACGTCACCGCCATCCGGGCGAATGGGGACCGTGCGGACTTTCTTCGGCTCGTTCGATGTTCTCGGCGACGGAGCGGCACTCTGTGCTGGTGCGACCGGCGTCGGCAGGGCGGCGCGCGGCGCAGCTTGGTTTGCGAGATCCTTCAGCGCGACCGGCTCCTCCTGGGTCG
>VAZQ01000417.1:0-786 GCA_005883115.1 Alphaproteobacteria bacterium
CTCTGACTCCGTTAATCTAGGTTCGAATCCTAGTCCCCCAGCCAATCAAAAGATCCACATTCACCGCGCCTTCTTGAATTGCGCCGGCGCGATGCCGCAACACGCGGCTACGCTGCAACGCGCGAGGCCGCAATGAGGGTATTCGCAACGAGTGGCGGCGAGAGTTAGGGACAGAACGCTCCCGATGCCCCCCGCATTCTCTTTTACTTCTGTTCCATGATCGGCTCGGCGGCGGTGGTCAGGGAGTGCGTGGGGTTCTGGCCGCAATACACCGCCAGTCTCGCACCCTTCTTTGCCAGCTTATCGAAATCGATGATCGGCGGATCATCGTCGTCACGATAATACGCATCGAGCCACATGACGATTGCGAAGGTCGTGTCCTTTTTAAACCCGTTGAAGTCGTTGCAGGTGACTGTGTTCATATCCACTATTTGAGCGGAAGCGGACCCAGCACTCATGAGCATGATCGCCAAAGCAATAACCAAAATGGTGCGCATGCAACGTCATCCCCATAGCTGAGAATCCCGGACGCTCCACGTTGTATAGAAAAGCCGCCGAACAGACTATAGTGCTGCGCGGCCAATGGCTCCTCCGGACTCGCCAAAGCGATATCGGCGCGCCTATTAGAAGAGCCTGTGTCCCGCTGGGCAGCCTTGGCAATCACGGCTGATAACGGCATTCATGCGGTGATCAAATCGCGTCGAGCTACATTGAGCAAACTCAGCTAAATTCACACGGCGATGCCCATCAGCACAGGAGAAAGCGATGAGATGTCTCGTCTTCGCG
>VAZQ01000417.1:868-6592 GCA_005883115.1 Alphaproteobacteria bacterium
AAGTCGATCGTGTTCGGCTCGCATGAGCATCATCCGGGCTCGCAAACCGCGGCTGATCCCCCGCGCGTGCGCGACATCGAGGCCACCCACACCGTCGAAGGACAAGACGGCCGCCTTGCTTGGGGCCGCTCCTCATCCGCGACCGCCGATACCAAGGAGCCGTTCGCGTGGGCGATTGCGAGCGACAACAAGACCATCGTCGGAGCGGACGTGGATGGCTATTTTCGCATCACGCTCATCGGCCCCGACCGGATGGAGAAGTGCTACACCCACAATGGCACGAGCCCAAGCCGATCGATCGTCGCGACCTGTTACACGATGGATCGTATGAAGCGGTAAGCCGGCTGGCCGCATCGTCGAGCGACGAAGCTGGCTTGTGCCGCTCGGCTGCCCTTAGCCGCTGCATCGCAAGAATGGCGGCGGCGATTCGGCAGGCGTCTCGCCCGTCTTCCGCAGCTCGAGCGATGTAGGATTGGCTCAGCTCATTTCAATCGCCAGGTCGGCGTCGAACGCGAGCTCCTCGAAATACGGAAAGCCCAGTCCGGCGCCGAGCAGGCGACGGCCGCGCCGCAACGCTGTCGCGGCGATGCGCGCATCGAGCGCGGTGCGCGCAAGCGCACGCAGCTGGCTGGGCTGGCGCGCCAACGACCGCAACACGGCGATCACGTCCGGTGTGCCGTCGTGGCGCAATCCGAACACGGCCGCGGGCGGCAGCACGCTATGCGCGGGGTCGATGACGGCGCGGCAGGCGGCAAACGGGATGCGATGCACGGCAGCGATTCTGGCGGCAACGTGTGATTCGGTATCGACGGCGACGGCGCCGGTTTGCAGGTGTAGCCGTCGCTTTTCCGTCGGCTCCGCGATCGGGGCGTCCGCGCCGACGATCTCGGCGTGGACGGCACCGGGAAGGGCCTCGAGCAGTGCCTGCGCCCAGCCGCGATCGGTGGGAAAGCGCCCATCCTTCGTCCTGACGCTCGATCCGACGACCCAATCGCCCGCAGCGAGATGGGGCGCCAATCCGCCGGCGATTCCAAAACTGATGATTCCCGCAGCGCCGCGCTTGGCCGCCGCCTCGAGCGAAGCGACGAGCTCGGAGGCATGATTGCAAATCACCGCGACGCCCGGCCCAAGGGCGATGCGCGCCTCCATAGCAAGACAGGTGACTGCGACTACGTGCCCCCTAGTCGACATTCAGCGCTCGTTTGGTTTGCGTAGCGCGGCCCGGTAACGTGGCGCTAATTTTCCCCAGAAACCGAGATTGGTCAACGGTCTTACTCCCCCATCTTTCCTGTCCACCAGCCTTGCGGAACATGCGGCCTCCCGCCCGGCGAGAGAGGCATCGTCCAATCACTCGGCGATAGCAGGGCCCCTTTTCGACGCTCTCTTCGCGGCACTCGTGTGGCGGCCGCAATCGCGCAGACCTTGGAACGGACCGAGTACAAGAGTCGGCCCAATGACTCAATAGGTCATGCCGGGCTACAATGCCCGAAATGCAGGCGACCGGCGCAGATTGAGGGCGCGCGTAAAAGCGCAGCCGCTGCACGCACGCGAGCGTTCGCGACTTCAAGTCGCAACAACGGGAGCCCGGTTCCGCACTAGGCTGAGCCGCATCGACACAAAGCCGCTCCGAGAGGAGAGAGAACATGCCCACGTGGACGCCCGATCCGAGTTTTTATCCCTCGCCGCGCCAAGCCGCAAAGGCGCCGCCGGAAACGCTCGCTTACGTCGCGGCCTTCGATCCGGACCGTAAAACCGCCGACCGCATCGCGATCGTGGATGTCGACTCGAAATCAGCGTCCTATTCCAAGATCATCGGCGATGTGGTGGCGAGCGAGGTTGGCGACGAATTCCACCATTTCGGCTGGAACGCTTGCTCGTCGTGCTTGTGTCCGAACGCGCCGCATCCGCATGTGGAGCGACGCTATCTCATCGTGCCAGGCCTGCGCTCTTCGCGCATCTACGTTCTCGACACCAAGCCAAACCCGCGCGCGCCGAAAATCGTCAAGGTGATCGAGCCGACAGAACTTGCCGACAAGACCGGCTATACCCGCCCGCATACGGTCCACTGCGGGCCGGGCGGCATCTATGTCGCTGCGCTGGGCAACAAAGATGGCAAGGCGCCCGGTGGCGTCTTCGTCATGGATCAGGAGAGTTTCGAGCCGCTCGGCCGCTGGGAGGTCGATCGCGGACCACAGCAGCTCGGCTACGACGCCTGGTGGCATCTCGGCTACGACACGATGGTCACCAGCGAATGGGGCACGCCCGACACATTCGAGAACGGGCTCATCCCGGAAGTGCTGCTTGGCGCCAAATACGGNNAGGCGCTTGCATTTCTGGGATTTCACCAAGCGCAAGCACTTGCAAGAGATCGATTTCGGCGAAGAACACCAGCTCGTGTTCGAGCTCAGGCCCGCGCACGACCCGACCAAAGCCTACGGCTTCGTCAATTGCGTCGTCAGCCTCAAGGATCTGTCCTCTTCGATCTGGACCTGGTACCGCGACGGCAACAAATGGGCGGTTAAGAAAATCATCTCCATCCCAGCCGAGGCGGCAGATCCGGACGACCTGCCGCCCCTGCTCAAGGGTTTTAAAGCGGTGCCACCGCTCGTCACCGATATCGATCTGTCGATGGACGATCGATTTCTCTATGTCGCATGCTGGGGCACCGGCGACCTGCAGCAATACGACGTCTCTGATCCCTTCAACCCGAAGCTCACCGGTAAGGTGCGCATCGGCGGGATCGTCTCGCGCGCGAGCCATCCGGCAGCAAAGAACGGAAAGCTCAATGGCGGACCGCAGATGGTCGAGATCAGCCGCGACGGACGCCGCGTGTACTTTACGAACTCGCTCTACGGCGCGATCGACCCGCAGTTCTATCCGGAAGGCATCAACGGCTGGATGGTCAAGCTCGATGCGACCCCCGCGGGAGGAATCGCATTCGACCCGAAATTCTTCATCGACTGGCCGAAAGGCCATCGGCCGCATCAGGTTCGGCTGCAAGGAGGCGACTGCTCGTCGGATTCCTATTGCTATCCGTGAAGCAACCAATCCGCGGACCGTGCGATCCGCGCGGCAAGCACCGGCATGAGCACAGCCCCGACTGACTTGTGGCCGTGGCTGGCGCTCGCGGGCCTCGGCCTTTTTCACGGCCTCAACCCGGCGATGGGCTGGCTGTTCGCGGTGGCCCTCGGCTTACACCGCGGCAGCCAGCGCACCGTGCTGCTGTCGCTCGTTCCAATTACGCTGGGGCATGCTGCGGCGGTTGCCGCCGTGCTGCTCGCCGTGCTTACACTCGGCCTCGTCATCGATCACGCGATGCTTCTGCGTTTCGCCGCGCTGGTGCTCATCGGGTGGGCGCTCTGGCACGCGCTCTATGGCCATCAACGGCGGGTGCGTGTCGGGATGCAGACCGGGCTTCTCGGCCTCGTCCTCTGGTCATTTCTGATGGCGAGCGCGCATGGCGCGGGCTTGATGCTGATCCCGGCGCTGCAGCCGCTTTGCAGCGCTGCTCAACCGGCAACGCAAGTGACGTTCGGCGCTCCGGTCGTGCTTGCCGCGCTCGGCGTTCATTCCGCCGCCATGCTCGCGACCATCGCAGCGGTTTCCCTGATCGTCTACAACTGGACGGGCGTTGATTTTCTGCGCCGCGGCTGGATCAATGTCGACTTAATCTGGGTTGCCGTGCTCGCGACCTGCGGCGTCATCTTGCTGGTCGTCTAGCGCCAACCGGAAGCAGTGCACCTGCTCGAGCTGCAGCATCGGCGCGCAGCATTCATTCCTGCCCGCTCGCGCGCCAGCGTGCGAATTGCGCTCCGCGCTCGCCGTCCTCGCGCGCGGCGCCGCGCTCCAACGCTTCCCGAATGGCCTTGTCGAGCGCCGATAATTGGAACGGCTTGCGCAGAATCGTAAAGCGCGCCTGCGCGGTATGCACCACGTCGCTGTAGCCGCTGGTGAGGACGACGGGGATCTGCGGATAGTGGTTGGCGATTTCGTGTGCCAGGGCGATGCCGTTCATTGCACCGGGCATCACGACGTCGCTGAGAACGAGATTGATCTTGTCGCCGCGCCGCAGCCGGTTCAGCGCGTCGGCGGCGTTCTCCGCCCGCAGCGTCTGATAACCGAGCTGTTCGACGAGAGAGGCGGTGATCTCGGCCACCTCCGTGTTGTCCTCGACCACGAGAACGGTGCCCTGCCCCGCCTCAACAGGTTGGGTCGGAGGCGCCGGCACGGTCTTAACGGGCACCGCCTGCCGGCGCGGCAAATAGATGGTGATCGTGGTGCCGCTGCCGACCGTGCTCGTCGCAACTACCGTGCCGTCCGACTGATGCGAGAAGCCGTAGACCTGCGCCAATCCCAGCCCGGTTCCCTTCCCGAGCGCTTTCGTGGTGAAGAACGGCTCGAAAATGCGCGGCAGCACATCGGGCGCGATGCCCACACCGGTGTCGGTCATCGCCAGCGCGACGAACTCGCCCTCGAGTTGATCCACCGCGTCGCTCTTCTTCAGGGTCACGTTGCGCGCCGAGAGTGTGATCGAGCCACCGCCGGGCATGGCATCGCGCGCGTTGACCGCGATATTGACCAGCGCCAGTTCCAGTTCGGCAATATCGACCTCGACCGGCCAGACGTCGTCCGGTATGTCGCATTTGAGCTCGACATTCCCGCGTAGCGAGCCGAGCAGCATTTCGTGCACCGCTTCCACGCGCTCCTTGAGATCGGTGACGACCGGGTTGAGCGGCTGGCGTCGCGAGAACGCCAGCAGCTGCCGCGTCAAGCTCTCGCCGCGGTTGGCGGCCGCGTGCACCGCGTCGATCGCCTGCAGATGCTTGGCATCGGTCAATCGGCGACGCAGAAGCTGCGCGTGACCGCTGACGATCATCAACAGATTGTTGAAGTCGTGGGCGATGCTGCCCGTTAATTGTCCGAGCGCCTCCATCTTCTGGGATTGCGCAAGCTGCTCCTGCGCCCGCTCGAGCGATGCTTGCGCCTCACGCCGCTCGGTCATGTCGCGGGTGATGTTGACGAAGCCGGCGAGGGTGCCGACCTCATCGCGGACCGCCTCGATCACGACGCTCGCCCAGAACAGGCTCTTGTCGCGCCGCACGCGCCAGCCCTCGACGACGCATTTGCCCTCGTAGGCGGCGAGGTGCAGCGCGCGCGCCGGCTCGCCGCGCTGTTGCTCCTCCTCGGTGTAGAACCGGCTGAAGTGCTGCCCGACGATTTCGGCGGCGGCATATTGGTGAATGCGCTGCGCGCCCATATTCCAATTGGTGATGTAACCGTCCCGGTCGAGCATGAAAATGGCGTAATCGGTGACGCCTTGAATGACGGTGCGGAAGCGCCATTCGCTCTCCATCAGCGCTTCTTGCGCCTTGCGCCGCTCGGCAATGTCGTGCTTGAGCGCGGCTTCGAGGCGCTCGCGCTGCTCGGCCTCGCTGTGCAGGAGCTCGCTCGTCTGCGCGAGGCTTGCGCTGCGTTCCTCTAGCTCCTGCTGCAGGTCGTCATGCGCGCGCTTGAGATCGTCGTCCGCGCAGCGGCGATCGGTCACATCCTCCGCGACCAGCATGAGATGCCGTACGGCGGCGCCGTGATCGGAGATCGCCGAGACATTGTTGCGCATCCACCGGCGCGAGCCGTCGGGCAGCACATACCTTGTCTCAAGGACAAATGCCTTCTCGTTCCCGAACGCGCGCCGGATCGCGTCCGTCACATCGGGCAGGTCATCGG
>VAZQ01000417.1:6609-8621 GCA_005883115.1 Alphaproteobacteria bacterium
ATACCCATCTGCAGCAACTCCGGCGCCGAGCGCCCGATGATGCTGCAAAATCGATTGTTGGCGAGCGTGAAGCGCCCTGCGGCGTCGATTTGCGCGAAGCCCATCACCGATTGGCTGAACATCGCGCGCAGAATCTGCTCGTGGCGGCCCAATCTGATTTCCGCACGTCTTCGCGTCGCAACATGCGCGCTCACCGCGAGACTCACAACCGAGATGCTGATCATGAACACGACCAGCAGCAAGAATCCGTCATCGGAGCTTGCCGGCGCGAATGGTCCGCTGCCCGCCAGCGCTCCCCAGACCGCAAAGCAGGAGAGAATTAGCACCGCTGTCGCGGTATCCCGCTCTCCGCAGCGCAGCGCCGTCCACAACAGCGGCAACACGGCCAAAAATGCCAGCGCGCTCCTCACCGCGCTGTCCTCGAAGAGCGGACTGAACGCGACAAGTCCAACGAGACTCGTTGCGATGATGCCGACGATCGAGGACAGCACCTTGTCCGAGTCAAAGCCGCGGTAGTCGGCAAGCGCCCACAGGACGATCGCCGGCGCGACCAAGAGCGTGCCGGCCGCATCGCGCAGCCACCACACAGCGCCGAGGGGGACTAGGTTGTCCCACTCCGCCTGTCCGGCAAGGTAGGAGGTGCCGGCGGCGACGAGTGCGCCGAGCATGCTGCTTGGCGCGAGCCCAATGAAGGCAAATTTCGCGACGCCGGCCGGCGTATTGAAGGTCCTGCCGCCCTGCGACCAGAGGTGGAGGAGATAGCCGCCGACGATGGCCTCGAGCGTGCTGCCCGCCGCATTGCCGAAGGCGGGCAAGATCGAATCCGCAGAAATCGCATCGGCCATGCCGGTCGGCAGCCCCGTGGCAAATGCCGCGGCAAAAACGGCCGGCCAAATGCGGATCCCACGCAAGAGCACAGCGGCCAAAGCGAGCCCGGCGGGCGGCCAGATCGGAATTGGGGTCGAATAGATCGAACCCAGGGCCGAGGCGCCGCGCGCCAGAACAAAATAACTCGCGCCGACGATCGCCAGCTCGAATAGGTATTTCGCCACGCCGCGCAGTCGCGGGGTGGGCTTGAATTTCGCACTTGTAAAACGAGTCACGGCCTGCCCCCTCGCCGCGCGTTTTGCCGTAGCCTCTCCCCTTATCTGCGCTGGCGTGTTCTCCCGCAGCTATTGATCAACGCAACTGCGGCGGAACTCGGGCCACCAACTGGCGGATGGGGAGGAACGGAGATCGAAAGTGCCCCGGGGCAACTTCGCCTAAATGTTGTGCATCACAGCGCTGCGCGGCTGAGGACAAGGGACGAGGACGCGCGCGTGGGGGGCGATCCGCCGCGCCACGCTCGCCGCCAAAATCGATGGCGCGCGGTTACATGGCGCTCCGCAACGCGTCGCCGACCGGCATCGGCGGGCGCGGCAGATCGCCGAAAATTCTGTCGTTTTCGGGCAAGAACCAGGACGTCACTCTTGCGAATAGCGGGCGCTCCTCGGCGCCGCCATTCCATGCGCCGGCTTGATCGTCGCCCGTGGGCGGCTGCACGGTTTGGCCTGCGGCCTTCGGCGCAGAATTCGACGCGACAGGGAGGGGCTTGATCGCCAGCGGCTCGCCGTTGCGCGCCTTGGGCTCTGGCCTCGCCCCCTGCTCCAACTTCTGAGTTCGGCGGGCCGGGGCGGCCGGCGCCGCTTTCGGAAGCGCCGACGCCGAGGCGATTATGGGCGCACTCGGCACAGGCTGGGGCGAAACTTGCGTCGATACGTCGGCAACGCGCGTGTGGTCTTCCTGCAACCCCTTCTCCGCAGTCGCGGGCGACAACTGGACGATCGCGGCTGCAGGCGCAGCTGCAGGGTGGCGCTCGAATTGACCGAGCAAATAGGCGCACAGCGCGCTCGCGACTCCTGCGCCCGCCACCTCGATGAATTTGACTGCGAACCTCGATAAGAGGGTGGATTTCACGATCGCCTCCGAATTTTCAAACGATTGACTGATTTTCAAACACTCGTTTGAGACAA
>VAZQ01000047.1 GCA_005883115.1 Alphaproteobacteria bacterium
GTCTTGCGGCGCCGGCGCGATCTCGGCGACGATGTCATTTCCGTCCACGTTGGTTGCGGGCCGGCTGGAGCGATCCTCGTCCGAGCGGGAGTTCTTCCAATTCCAGCTTCCGCTGTCCCAATTGTCCTCGCGACGTACTCCCGTCGTGTAGATCACTGGGACCCCTTTGGCGTGCGCCTTATCGATCAGTGCCTTGAGATAGGGCATGGCAACCCAGGCGTCCTCGCCACAGGAATTACGCCAACGCTTGATCGATTCGAGAATCGGCACCGGGCGCTCGTCGCAGAACGCGTAATTCACATCGATGATCAACAGCGCAGGGCGCTTGCCGAATCCGCCGCGCGCGCCGTAACCCGACGTGGCGAAGACCGCTTTGTCGCGCTCGGTGAGGAACTTGTTCCAGATGGGCTCTGACATGGTCGTGATTCCCGGTTTCTCGGTTTCTCGGTAAAGTTGGGTCGGTTCGGTCGTTCAAAGGCTCGCGCGCACGCTTTCGACGAAACTCATGTCGATGATCTGCTCGTATTTGATGTCAGCCTTGAGGATGCCGGCTTCACGGACGACGGCGCTGCCAGTGGCCCAGGCCTCTTTGCTGATCATGCCGTCCTTGCTCCACATCTCGTCGCTGAACGAGCGGTCGAGCGTCGCCTTGAGATCTTCGAGCGCCATGGTGGGAAATTGTTTCTTGGCGATCTCGGCGGCCTCATTGGGATTGGCGTACAGGAATTTCAATCCCTTCACCATTCCCTTGACGAATCCGCGAACCACTTCGGGCTCCTTCTGGATCGAATCGAGACGGATGTTGATGGTGGAATAAGCGTACGGCCCGAGCTCCTTGGGCACGTTGAAGAACGGCTCGCTCCAGATATTTTGCCGGATGCCCTGCGTGATCATGGGTTCGGTGCTGTTGCCGATCACGGCCTGTCCGCCCCGCACCGCGGCAGGAACAGCCGAGTTTGGCACCTCGATCAGGGTGACGTCGCGCTTGGCGTCGAGCTTCCACTTCGCCAAGAGGTAGCGCATGATCGAGTTTGGCGTGCCGCTATAGGGCCCGACCGCAACCGATTTGCCCTTGAAATAGCTTGGCCAATCCCTGTCCTTGGGCTCGTGGCCCTTGGCGGCGCAGAGATAGACGTTGCCACGATCGACGCAGTGCACGACCGCGCGCAGCTCCGCGCCCTTGGCCTTGGCAAACGCGTTGTGCTCGGGCCCGCCGATGAAGGCGAACGCCTGCCCCGAGAGCACCGCGTTGGTGTGGCCGCCGCCGCTCTCGATGGTGACGATCTTCACGACGATATCGGACTCGGCGAAGTAGCCATTGGCCATCGCGATATACATCGGCAGATAGCCGGTCGAGTGCACTGGCTCCGCGACCAGCAGCTCCTTGCTGGCGGCGCGTGCGATGAAGGGTGGGGCCGCAAGCGCAATCCCAAGGCCAGTGCCGAGCGTCGCGGTCGACTGCAGAAATTTTCGCCTGTTCATGACGTCCTCATCTTAGCTCGCTCTTGAGTTGCCGGACTATGAGACCTGCCGACGGATTCGCGTCATTGCCGCACGCCCTTACGCAGCATGCTTTCGACCCAGGACACCGTTGCGTACATCACCATCGCCAAGGTCGAGAGCACCAGCACCGCCACCCAGACCAGCGCGATATCGTAGGTCTGCCCGGCGTAGAGGATCGCGCGGCCGAGACCGTGCTGGGAGGCGATGAACTCACCGACGATTGCGCCGGTCAGGGCAAGGCCGATATTCACCCGCAGCACGGATATGATCCAGGGAAGACAGAACGGAACGACGAGCTTACGGAACACCTGCAAGCGCGACGCGCCGAGCGAATAGAACAGTTTCTCGCCATCGGGGTCGAGCGCTTTTACGCCGGCATTGGCGGTGAGCGTCGAGACGACCAGCGTCAGCGCGGTTGCCACCGCCACCTTGGAGAGAAGCCCGATCCCGAAGACCAGGATGATGAGCGGGGCAAGCGCGAGCTTCGGAATCGATTCGAGGCAGATGACGTAGGGCTGGACGATGGCAGCGTAATTGCGCGACCACCAGAACGACAGCCCGAGCAGGGATCCTGCCGTGGTGCCGATGAGAAAGCCGAAAATGGTCGAGCGGAAGGTGAAGCTGATATCGGTCCAGGCGTCGCCGCTGCCGAAGAAGATCGCCATCGTTTGCGCGATGGCGCTGGGCTGCGACCAGAAGAAGGCATCGATCCAGCCGGCGCGGGCGCCGATTTCCCACAGCGAAAGGCCTCCGATGAGGATGCCGATCTGCGCGCTGATGAGCGCCCAGGCCCGCCAATCCTTCTGCACCGGCAAGCGCCGCACCGGCTTCGCTGCGGGCCTGGCGCTTTGCACGCTTGCTTGCCCGCGATCGAGGCTCGCCATGGGGCCGACGCTGGGGCTGGTGTCTTGAACGGCCATTTTGTCGCGCTGCTACCTCAGGCTGCTTCGTTGATCTGTTCGGACGCCGTCCCTTCGAGGTGGAGCAGTTCGAGGCAGCGCTCCTTGATGGCGAGAAACTCGCCGGTCAGCACGCTTCCTCGGATCCGCGGCCGAGCAAGCGGCACCGGGATGTTCGCGATGATGCGGCCCGGCCGCGTGCCCATCACATGCACTTCGTCGGATAGATAAATCGCCTCCTCGACGTCATGGGTCACGAACAGCACGGTCTTGTTGAAGTCGCTCCACAATTGCAACAGCCATTCCTGCATCCTGAGCTTCGTCTGCGCGTCGAGCGCCCCAAACGGCTCGTCCAGCAGAATGACGTCGGTATCGAACAACAGCGTGCGCAACAACGCGGCGCGCTGGCGCATGCCTCCGGACAGCGCATTGGGATAGAGGTATTCGAAGCCGGCGAGTCCGTACCGGTGCAGCAGCGGCAGCGCGCGTTCCCGCGCCGCGCGCAAAGGCACGTGCTGAATCTCCATGCCGAGAATGACGTTGTCGAGCACCGTGCGCCAGGGCAGCAGCAGGTCCTTTTGCAGCATGTAGCCGACGCGGCCGATGGTGCCGGTGGCATCGATGCCGTCGATGAGCACGCGGCCGCCGGTCGGCTCCAGCAATCCGGCGATGATGTTGAAAATGGTGGTTTTGCCGCAGCCGGAGGGGCCGATCAGGCTGACGAAGCGCCCTTGCGGGATTGACAGCGTGATCGGCGCAAGCGCATGGAAAGCGCCGGTCGGCGTTTGGAACGTCATGCTGACGTCGGCAACGCAAAGTTTTGGGGCTAAGGACGACATGCGTACTCCGCGCGAGCCTTTCGCGGGATCCCCCTTCACCAACTATATCGCAAGAACCAGGCCAACCACCATGGTAGTTCGGCTGCGAGCGCCGATGCCCCTCACTTCGCCTCGGCCTCGGTCGCTGCCCTGAGGATGGGGGACCACCGCGCGATCTCTGCCTTGACGAAACTGTTGAACTTTGCCGGCGTGCGCTCCTCCTTGCTGGGCATCGTTCCGCCGAGATCGGCCAACCGTGCCTGGGCCTCGGGGTTGTCAAGCGCCTGGTCGAGCGCAGCGGCGAGCTTCTCGACGATTGCCTTCGGCGTACTCTTGGGCGCGAAAATTCCGGACCAGATGCTCATTCGATAATCGAGACCTCTTTCCTTCGCCGTCGGCACGTTGGGCAGCACCGGTAGGCGCTTGTCGGCGGACACACCGCGCGCCTTAATTGCGCCGGCCGCGATCTGCGGGGCGAGGCTGACCGCCTGGTCGCAGAAAAAATCGACATGGCCGCCGACGAGATCGTTCAACGCTGGGCCGGTTCCGCGATACGCTACCTGGTTCGGCCGCACTCCCGCCGCGGCGGAAAACAGCAGGCAGGCCATGTGCGAGGACGAGCCCATGCCGCCATGCGCCTGCTTCACGTCGTCGCCGTGCGTTTTCAGATAGTCCACGAATTCCCGCAGATCCTTGGCCGGGAAATCTTTCTTCGCGACGATCACAGCGGGCGCGTGGGCGGTCAGGCCGATCGGCTCGAAATCGCGCTCGGAATCGTATCGCACACTCGGCGTGAGAACCGGCGCCGCGACGTGCGATCCCATACTGCCGGCGAGCAACGTATAGCCGTCGGCCTTCGCCGCTGCTACGCGCGCGCTGCCGATAGTACCGCCGGCGCCGCCAACGTTCTCGACCACCATGGATTGCCCAAGGATTTGCCCCATCTCGTCGGTGACGATGCGCGCCACGACGTCGCTCGGGCCCCCGGCGGGGAAGGGCACCACCACCGTGATGGGGCGTGAGGGATAGTCCTGTGCGCTTGCTTCGAGCGTCGCAGCGAGCAGGGCGAGCGCGGCGACGCGGAGTAAGCTCGCCAACGCGATCGACAGGACTTTCACTCCGCCGCCACCTTGTGCGCGGCCGACACCCCGCGCGCCTTTACCACGACCTTGATTGCGTCCTCGACGCGATCCTTGGCGTAGCGGATTGCGGTGGGCAAGTCGTCGAGCGGGAAGGTATGCGTGTGAATCTTGGTGGCGTCGAAGCGCTTCTGGCTCATGAAGGCCTCTGCGCGATGGGTCGCGCTCTTTCCTTCGCCGCGAATGCCATAGACGTAGATGTTGTTGCGCACGATCTCCGCGATGTCGACCGGCGTCTCCTGGTGCGGGAAGGCGGCGAGGCAGATTTTGCCGCCGCGGTTGACCATGCGGACCGCTTCGTTGACGGCATTGGGCGCGCCCGAGCACTCGAGCACGTAGTCGAGGCCTTTGTCGCCGTTGAGCCGGCGCACCGCGTCGACCGCGTTCTCCTTCGTCACGTTGACCACGTGGTCCGCGCCGAGCTCGCGGCCGATCTTGAGCCGGTTATCGCGCGTCCCGGTCAGGATGACGGGTTGCGCGCCGAGCGCCTTGGCGACCGCGACGCCAAGAAGCCCGATCGGTCCGGGCCCGGTCACCACGACGCTCTCGCCCGCGACGAGCCCGCCGAGCTCGGTGAGCCCGTACATCGCAGTGCCGGCGGTGACCACCAGCGTCGCCTCCTCGTCCGACATCGCATCGGGGATAGCAACAAGCGTGTTGATGTTGTTGACCTGGTACTCGCAAAACCCGCCGTCGGTGGTGAAGCCGTTGGCGCGGTGGCCCTTGTCCACATCTCCGTAATTGAGGCCGTAGTTGTGGCAGGCGGTGTACATGCCCTCGCGGCAGCGCTTGCACTGGCCGCAGCCGGCGTGGATTTCGACCGTGACGCGCTGGCCGATCCGGTATTCGTCGACGGCGGGCCCGAGCGCGACCACGGTGCCCATGTATTCGTGTCCCGGCGTGAAATTCTTATTGTGCGGTATGCCGCCACGGATCAGCGCGGGCGGTCCGTGATAGATGATCTCGAGATCGGTGGCGCAGATCGCGACCGCGTCGATGCGCACGAGCACCTCCGCCTTTTTCGGAACGGGCACCGGCTTCTCCCGCAGCGAAAGCTCCCCAGGATCGCCCAGCACCCACGCCTTCATGGTGTCCGGGATCGCGTAATCCCTGCTCGTCTTCACTCCGTCTGGCGCGTACATTTAATCTTCCTCCCGGTGCGTCCGGGCCGCATCTTACTCCCGGGTGCGGAGCGTGGCGGCGCAATCGATCGGCCGGAGATTAGTGTATATGTCACCGATGTTCGAGGGGTACCGACCCTCGGCGCAGTTCCGCAGCGAGTGAGAGAGAGCGGGAACTATGGCCGCCCAATCGATCTCGATCCTCGCCATCCGCGATTGCCGCATCCGGCTCATGCGCGGAGGGTCCGGCGCCCCGCTCGTCTTTCTTCATGGCGGCGGCGGCATCGGCGTCTGGCTTCCCTCTATGGCGCGGCTGGCCAGGAAATTCGACGTTATCGCGCCCGAGCATCCCGGCTTCGGCGAGTCGGACACGCCCGCATGGCTCGATAGCGTCGGTGATCTCGCCAACTTCTATTTGGACTTTCTCGATCAGCTCGATTTGCGCGGCGTCCATCTCGTCGGAAGCTCGCTCGGCGGCTGGATCGCCGCTGAACTCGCGGTCCGCAATGCCACGCGCCTGGCGTCCCTCACCCTGATCGGCGCCGCCGGCATCCATGTCGATGGTGTCGCGCAGGTCGATACTTTTCTTACCAACGAGGAGCAGCGCATCCGCGATCTGTTCTACGATCAGGAGCTCGCCGAGGCGGTCATCGCTGGCTCGCAGCGGCCGGAGCTCGAGGATGCTGCGCTCAAGAACCGGATGATGACGGCCAAGCTCTCGTGGCAGCCGCGCAACCATGACCCGCAGCTGCGCAAGTGGCTGCACCGGATCAAAGTGCCGACGCTGCTGATCTGGGGCGATCACGATCGCGTCTTTCCGCAGGACTACGCATTGGCGTATCAACGGCTGATCTCCGGAGCGAAGGTCGTCGTCATCCCGGAATGCGGGCACCTGCCGCACGTCGAGAAGGGGGACGTCTTTGCCGCCGAGCTCGAAGCCTTCATCGGCGCGATGAGGATCGCAGCATGAAATTCTTCAATTTCCATCTCATGCCCTACCGCCACGCCGATCTTGACGCGATTGCAAAGAACGGCTCGGCCTGGGTCACGTTCTCGAATCGCCATTACGACGCGCAAAAGGGCGCCGAGCTCTACCACGAGTATCTCGATCAGATGGAATTTGCCGATAAGCTCGGCTTCGACGGCGTCTGCCTCAACGAGCACCATCAAACCGCCTACGGCATGATGCCGATTCCGGGCGTTCTCGCCGGCGCGCTCGCGCGCAGCGTCAAGCGTGCCAAGCTCGCCATTCTTGGCCGCGCGCTGCCGCTCATCAACAATCCGCTCATGGTCGCGGAGGAATACGCGATCCTCGACAATCTCACGCGCGGGCGGCTGATCGCGGGTTTCGTGCGCGGCATCGGCGCCGAGTATCACGCCATGGGCATCAATCCGGCTTACTCGCAGGAGCGCTACGCCGAGGCGCACGACCTGATCGTGCGAGCGTGGACCGAGCCGGGGCCGTTTGCCTTTCTCGGCAAGCACTACCAGTTCCGCTACGTCAATCCGTGGCCGCGGCCCTACCAGAAGCCGCATCCGCCAATCTGGATCCCATCGCAAGGCTCCGGCTCGACCATCCGCTGGGCCGCGCGCATGCGCTACACCTATTGCCAGACCCTGAGTCCCATCGCGGCGGTGGCACGCTTTTTCCAGATGTATCGCGAGGAGGCTGAGAAGGCGGGCTACCAGGCCTCGCCCGACCAGCTCGCCTGGTCGAACACGATTTACGTCGCGGAGACCGACGAACGAGCGGTGCGAGAGGCGCGCCCGCATCTCGAGGCGCTGATGAATTATTTCCTGAAAATGCCGACCGAGATGCTGCTGCCGCCGGGCTACACCGATCCCGCCTCGATGAAGCGCGTGCGCGCGGCGAAAGTTACAGGCAAGCCGCAATCGATCGAGGACGTCATCAAGGCGGGAGTCGTCATCGTGGGCAGCCCCAACACCGTGCGCGAGAAGCTTGCCGAATATCAGGATCTGGCGGGCTTCAACACCTCACTCACCAAGACGCAGTTCGGCACGCTGCCCGATGAGATGGCGCGCGGCAACATGACGGCGATTGCGCAGGAAATCCTGCCGCACTTCCGCGATCGCGCGCCGCAACGCACGCGACCGGAAGCGGCGGAGTGAAACTAGGAACCCAGCTAGTCGATCTTCACGCCCGATGCTTTGACGACATCGCCCCAGCGCACGCGCTCGGCCGCGATGTAAGCCGTGAATTCATCTGGTGAGGATGTGACGGGTTCGGCGCCGACGTTCTTGAGGGCTGCGACGACTTCCGTCAGTTGCCAGACCTGTTTCACCTCGGCGGCGATCGTGTTGAGGATCGGGCGCGGAATACCGGCCGGTGCAAAGAGCCCCTGCCAGGCGGTTGCTTCGTAGCCCTTGAGCGTCTCGCCGATCGTCGGCAGATCCGGCGCCGCCGCGCTGCGCTGCGGCGTGGTCACGGCGAGCGGGCGCACGTTCCCCGCCGCCGCGAACGGCCACACGGTCGTCATGCTGTCGATGCCAAGCTCGATATTGCCGCTGAGCATGCTGTTGACGACCTCAGCCGTGCTGCGGAACGGAACGTGAGTCATCTGTGTATTGGTCGCAAGCGCAAACATCACCGAGGAAAGATGCGATGACGTGCCGATCCCGGATGAGCCGTAATTGACCTTTCCGCTGTTCGCCTTCAGATAATCGATCAGCTCCGGCACCGACTTCGCCGGCACCTTCGGATTGACGAACAGAAGGTTTGGAAACCGCACCAACAGCGAGACCGGCTGGATGTCACGCGCCACGTCGAAATTGAGCTTGGTGTAAAGGAAGGAATTGATGGCAATCGAGCTGACGGTACCGACGAGCAGCGTATAGCCGTCGGGCTGCGCCTTCGCCACAAAGCCGGTGCCGATGCTGCCGCCCGCGCCGGATTTGTTCTCGACCACGAAAGGTGTGGCGAATTTCGCCTGCAGGTGCTGCTGCAGGATGCGCGCGAGCAAGTCCGCCGATCCGCCCGCCGCGAACGGCACGATGATGGTGACCGGCCGCTGCGGCCACGCCTCTTGCGCGTGAGCCGGGGTTATCGGAGCGAGCATGGCGCAAACGGCAGCGGCGAGGACAACGCGCATAGGCAATCTTCCCGTTCGATTGAGCTGATGAAGCGCGATCAGAAATTGACGAGGCTGCGCGTCACACCGCCTTCAGATGCGCGTCGCGCCGCTTGTAGAGATCCTCGTCGGCATAGCCCATGGTCTCGGGCTTGCCGCGCCCGAGCATGACCTGGAAATAGACCGGCTCGAGGCTGTCGTTCTGGTAACCGTGGATGACGCCGGCGGGACATGAGATGCATTCCCACGGCCCGAGGCGGGTAGTGATGCGTTTGCCGCTTTCATCTTCGACAAACACGTCGAGATAGCCCTCGAGCACGAAGAAGCACTCCTCGACCTCGTGCGTGTGCGCGGCATTTCCCTGCCCCGGCTCCACATACATGATCGATAAGGTGAAGTTTTTCGCCGGGATGACGCTTGGATCCGCGTGCTTGCCGGAGCCGCCGGCGCCGATGAAACGGTGCTGCGCGCGCTTATAGCCCTCGATCTTGGCGTCCTCGAACGCCGCCCAGTCCGGCTTCTTCTCGCGGAAGCGCCCGACGTATTTCTGCATGATCTCCTCGATCGGAACATCGACCAGTTCCAGCGGGCGTGGATGCCGTGCCACGCTCATGGGACGCTCCTACTGAAGCAGGGAAATGTGCACCGAATCTATGCTCGCGTGCCGCAATTCGTCAATGAAGCGAGCACGTCGCTGCCGGGAGTGGGCTCAACCACAGCGCAAGTCACTTGCGCGCCCCCTGCACCAGCTCCCAGATGCGGCTCGGCGTGAGCGGAAGCTCGCGCGGCTCAACGCCAAGCGAACCCAGCGCATTTGCCACTGCGTTGGCCATCACACCGCCGGCAGCGATGATTCCGCCCTCGCCGGCGCCTTTGGCGCCCAAAGGATTGATGGGCGAGGGGTGATGTTCCAGCATGACGGCGCGGATGTTGGGAAAATCGCTGGCCGTCGGGATGAGGTAATCGGCGAGCGAGCCGGTCAGGAGCTGGCCGTCCTCATCGTAGACAAGATGTTCCATTATCGCGCCGCCGAGCCCTTGCACGACCGAGCCGACGGTCTGCCCGTGCACGGTCAAGGGATTGATGATACGGCCGCAATCTGCAACCACCACGTAGTCGATGAGCTCGACGTGGCCGAGCTTGGGATCGACGGTCACGTGCGCGGCGTGCGCCCCGTAAGTATAAGTGTGCTTCTTGTTGAGAAAGGCGCCGTCGGCAGCGATGCCGGCGCTCGAAAGCTCGCTGAGCGGGAGCGACTTGCCGTCGGGCCCGAGCGCCGTCACGCCCTCCACAATCTTTACCTCGGACGCTTCGCAGCCCATCTGCTGCGCCGCCTGCGCGCGAATCGCCTCGCGCAGTTTGCTTGCGGCGTCGAGGATCGCCGAGCCGCCCATCACGACCGAGCGCGAGTGATAGGCGCCGTAGCCGTCGTCCACGTAACACGTGCTGCCATGAAAGACGCCGCGGATGCGATCGATCGTAACTTCGAGCGCGTCCGCGGCGATCTGCGCAAAAACGGTCTCCAGCCCCTGGCCGACGGCGGATGAGCCGACATAGACGGCATAGCGTCCGTCCGGCTCGAGAACGATGCGCGCGCTCTCCTTCGGTCCGGCGGCGCCGCCCTCGATGAAGCAGCCCACCGCAAGCCCGTGATAGCGTCCGTCGACGCGCTTGCCCGCGAGCTTCGATTGATCCGCCCACTTGATCTCCTCGAGACAGCGGTCGAGCGTGGCGCCGTAATCGCCGCTGTCGAGCTCGTCCTTGCTCTCGAATGGCGTGATGGTGGCGACCGGATAGGGCATCTCCCGCTGCGACACGAGATTACGGCGGCGGAATTCGACGCGATCGAGGCCGAGGTCCTGCGCCACCATGTCCAACAAGCGCTCGCGGAAAAAATCGGTCTCGAACCGGCCGGGGCCGCGATAGGTGCCGACCGGCGTTTTGTTCGTGAGTTGCAGCGCGACGTCGATATCGATGTGGGGAATGCGATAGGGCCCCGACATGAACTGCGCGACGTTGCGGGCGCCGACCGCGCCGTTGGTGCGCATATACGCGCCGACATCCACATAGGCGTGCCCGCGCAGGCCGAGAATCGTGCCGTCACGCGTGCAGGCGATCTCCACGTCGCATTCCGCCTCGCGCGCGTGGTTGACGCACATCAGGTGCTCGCGGCGGTCTTCGGTCCATTTGACTGGCCGGCCGGTCAAG
>VAZQ01000418.1 GCA_005883115.1 Alphaproteobacteria bacterium
GGCGTGGGATTACCTGGGCGAGACTTTCGATATCCACGGCGGCGGCATCGATCTCGTCTTCCCGCACCACGAGAACGAGATCGCGCAAACGCGCTGTGCCCTGCACTCTCCGGTGATGGCGAATTTTTGGATGCACAACGGCTTCCTGCAGGTCGAGGGCAGGAAGATGGCAAAGTCAGAGGGGAATTTCGTCACCATCCGGGAGCTGCTGGCGGACTGGCCGGGGGAGGTGCTGCGCCTCAATATGCTGCGCGCGCATTATCGACAACCATTGGACTGGACGGTGAGAGGGCTCGAAGAATGCCAAAAGGTTCTGGACGGCTGGTATCACCTTCTTGGCGACATGGAGCCTCCGACAAGCGTCATCGCCGACAATGCGGTGCTGGAGTCGCTTTGCGACGATTTAAACACTCCAAACGTGGTGACTCGCATGCATGCTCTTGCGAGTGAAATTCGAGGGTCTGCGTCAGGACCTCACCAGATCGAACTCAAGCGACGACTAAAGGCTTCAGGCATACTCCTGGGCTCCCTTGCAACGACCGAGAAAAAATATCTGAGAAGCTATCCGCGCCGGCCTTTAGTTGATGAATCGAAGGTGAAGAATCTGATTAATGCCAGGGCAAGTGCACGCAAGAAGAAGGATTTTAGTCAAGCCGACGGCATCCGCGACGAACTCGAGGCGATGGGGGTCGAGATCGAGGATCACAAAGACGGCACCACCACCTGGAAGGTGAAACGATGAGCGCGCAGGCAAAGCCGAAGCTGGCGCTGCGGCCGTTTCTGCCGACGGACGCGCCGCTGCTCGCGGAGATCTTTCGCGCCAGCATCGCGGAACTCACCGGCGACGACTACAGCGAAACACAGCAGGAGGCTTGGACGGCGACAGCCGACGACGAGGAAGCCTTCACCAAGCGGCTCGCCAGTGCGCTGACGTTGCTTGGCACGATCGGTGGCTCGCCGGTTGGATTCGCATCACTCGCCGGCACGGACCGAATCGAGATGCTCTACGTCCATCCCGCCGCTGCAGGACAAGGAGTTGGCAGCATGTTGATCGATGCGCTGGAGAAGCTAGCAGCCTCGCGCGGCGCACGCCGTTTGACGGCCGACGTGAGCGATAGCGCGCAGGATTTCTTTCAGCACCGCGGGTTCGTAGCCACGCAACGCAACACGGTCGAACTCGGTGGCGAGTGGGTGGCGAACACGACGATGGAAAAACGCCTTGCAGGCAAGGAGACCGCGCAATGAAGCGGTCGCAAGTGCCGTTGCCTCCCTTTCAGCGCCACCACCTCATCATTGCCACGATCGCAATCGTGATCGCGGTCGCACTGGTCCTGAACTATTATCTGTGGTGAACGATGACCCGGGAACGCCTGTATCTCTTCGACACCACGCTGCGCGACGGCGCGCAAACGAACGGCGTCGATTTTACGCTCAACGATAAACTCGCTATAGCCCGCATGCTGGACGAGCTCGGCATCGATTACATCGAAGGCGGCTATCCCGGCGCAAATCCGACCGACACGCAGCTCTTCGCCGAGCCGCGCGGGCTCAAAGCAAGCTTCACCGCGTTCGGCATGACGCGCCGTCCCGGCCGCTCGACGTCGAACGATCCTGGGCTCGCGGCGCTGCTCGAAGCCAAAGCCGATGCCATCTGCTTTGTGGCGAAATCCTGGGATTACCACGTGCGTGTGGCGCTCGAAACCAGCGCGGAGGAAAACCTCGCCTCGATCCGCGACAGCGTGCGCGCCGCCGTGCGCAACGGGCGCGAAGTACTGCTCGATTGCGAACATTTCTTCGACGGCTATAAGGCCGATCCAAGCTTTGCACTCGCCTGTGCCAAGACCGCGTATGACGAAGGCGCCCGTTGGGTGGTGCTCTGCGATACCAATGGCGGCGCGCTGCCACACGAAGTCGAGAAGATCGTCGCCGACGTGGTCGCGGTCATCCCGGGTAGTCACGTCGGCGTCCACGCGCATAACGATACCGAGCAGGCGGTGGCCAATTCGCTCGCCGCGGTGCGCGCCGGCGCGCGCCAGATCCAGGGCACGCTCAATGGGCTCGGCGAGCGCTGTGGCAACGCCAACCTCGTCTCGATCATCCCGACGCTGAAGCTCAAGCGCGAGTTCGCGGACTGTTTCGATACCGGCGTCTCGGACGCCCAGCTCCACACCCTGGCGCACGCCTCGCGCACGCTCGATGAAATGCTCAACCGCGCGCCCAACCGACACGCGCCCTATGTCGGCGAAAGCGCGTTCGCCACCAAGGCCGGCATTCATGCCTCCGCCATCATGAAGGAACCCGCCACCTACGAGCACGTGCGGCCGGAGGCGGTGGGCAACCGGCGCAAACTTCTGGTGTCCGATCAGGCCGGTAAATCCAACGTCCTCGCCGAGCTCGAGCGTATCGGGCTCAAGGTCGATAAGGACGATTCTCGTATCACCCGGCTGCTCGAGGTCGTGAAGGAGCGCGAGGCGATAGGCTATGCCTATGAGGCGGCGGATGCCTCCTTCGAACTGTTGGCGCGGCGCGTGCTCGGCAAGGTGCCGAACTATTTCGACGTCGAGAAGTTCGACGTCACCGTCGAACAGCGCGACAATGCGCTTGGCGAGCGCGTCACGGTGTCGTTAGCGGTGGTCAAGGTGAAGGTCGATGGCGGGCATTTGATCTCGGCGGCCGAAGGCAACGGCCCCGTAAACGCGCTCGATCTTGCGCTGCGCAAGGACCTCGGCAAATACCAGAGCTACATCAGCGGGCTCGAGCTGACCGATTACCGCGTGCGCATTCTCAACGGCGGTACCGAGGCAGTCACCCGCGTGTTGATCGAGAGCCAGGACGAAACTGGCGAGCGCTGGACCACGGTCGGCGTCTCGCCGAACATCATCGATGCCTCGTTTCAGGCGCTCATGGAGCTCATGGATTCGATCGTCTACAAGCTCGTGCGCTCCGGCGCGCCGGCGTAAATCGTCGTGTCCCGGGCGCCGCGCAGCACCCTCGGGTCCGCGCTCTGCGCCGCCCGAGCGCTCCGCGTTGCACCGCATCCGGGACACGAGAGTGAGCCCGATATGATCGACCACATCTCCGTCGCAGTTCGCGATCTCGACAGGGCCGCACGCTTCTATCAAGCAGTGCTTGGTGCGATCGGTTATGAAAAGCTCGTCGTTCGTCCGCGCACCGTGGGCTTCGGCAAGGCCTATCCCGAATTTTGGCTCAATCTGCGCGCGACCATGGCGCCCATCGATAGCGACGCCGGGACGCATGCGGCGCTGCGCGTACGCACGACCGAGTTGGTCGATGCCTTCCATGCCGCTGCCCTTGCGGCGGGCGGCATCTCCGAGGGCGCGCCGGGCCTGCGGCCGCAACACGGCGAAGGCTACTATGCAGCGTTCGTTCGTGATCTCGACGGCAACCGCATCGAGGCGGTCACCTTTCTCAAGGCGCAGGAGTAGCGTCGTCGTCGGTTACATTCGCTCATCGGCGACCGGCACCATTTGTTTTTCAGCTTCCGGAACGAGGCGCGCGACCTCGAATAGTTTGGGCAAAATCTCCTCGACGCGATCGGCCACCAGCAGGTTGATCGGTAGATTCGTGCGAATGAACTCGAGCTTTTCCATCTGCTCGAGCAATACGCATAGCGGATCCCAGAAACCCGAGATGTTGAGGATCATGATTGGCTTCTTGTGGCGGCCAAGCTGGGCCCAGGTCAGCTGCTCAACCAGCTCCTCGAGCGTTCCCACGCCGCCTGGCAGTGCGACAAAGGCATCCGCGCGCTCGAACATCACGCGTTTGCGCCCGTGCATGTCGGGCGTGACCACCCGCTCCTGCACGCGCAGCAGCATGTGCTCGCGATTGACCAGAAAATCCGGAATGACCCCTGTGACCGATCCGCCGTGGTCAAGCACCGATTCGGCAAGTTCTCCCATCAGTCCAACCGAGCCGCCGCCATAAACGAGCCGGATGTTGTTCTCGGCGAGAATTCGGCCGAATTTCTTCGCCGCCTCCATGAATGCTGGATCGTTGCCGGGGCCGGAGGCGCAGTAGACGCAAATCGAGTTGATTGTGCTCATAGGAGAAGGATCTGGCGCGCGGCGACGAGCCCGTCAAGCGCAGGTCTTAAAGGGTCGTCGGCGCGCTGACCGGGATCCATCTTCTTTGTGAGATTTGTTCCGGAGGTGATGACCCCGCCAGATCCCGCAGGCGACGTACGGCGGCTCGATAGGGCGGTGATTGCGGCCTTAAAAATCTCTATATGAGAGCAGTGCGACGGCCTGCGCCCGCGGCCGTCCTGCGGGCCAGTGTGCAGAATGGATCCCCATCCGCGTTCGAGCGAAGCATTAAAGCGTGACGTGTCAGCAGACGGCGATGCGTCGCTCTTTGCCATCATGCGCGGGCTATGGCCTTACATTTGACCAGCGGATCGCCGCGATCTCAAGCTTCGCGTTGCCGCGGCGATAGTACTGCTGCTCGCGGCCAAGCTCGCCACCATCGCGGTTCCCTTCACCTTCAAATGGGCAACCGATGCGTTGGCCGGGCAGGGAAGCGCGCCCGTAGCGCCCTCCTCCTGGCTCCTCTGGGCGCTCGCGGCTCCGATCGCAATGACCATTGCTTACGGCGGCACGCGCATTCTGATGGCGGTGCTCACCCAGATGCGCGACGGCATCTTCGCCCAGGTCGCCATGAACGCGGTACGCCGGCTCGCCTATCGCACCTTCGAGCACATGCACCAGCTCTCGCTCCGCTTCCATCTCGAGCGCAAAACCGGCGGCTTGACGCGGGTGCTGGAACGCGGGCGCAACGCCATCGAGACGATCGTACGCATGGTGATCATGCAGCTCGTGCCGACAATCATCGAGCTGGCGCTGATCTTCGGCGTGCTGCTCTATCAGTTCGATTGGCGCTACGTCGTCGTCATTGTGGCCGTCATCGCCCTTTATAGCGCATTCACCTATCAGGCGACCGAGTGGCGCATCAATATCCGCCGCCGGATGAACGACAGCGACACCGACGCCAACATTAAGGCCATCGATTCGCTGCTCAACTATGAGACGGTCAAGTATTTCGTCGCCGAAGAGCGCGAAGCCAGACGCTACGACCACTCTATGGCGCGTTACGAGGAGGCGAGCGTGCAAGCCTATGTGTCGCTCGCCGTGCTCAACGCCGGCCAAGCGACGATCTTCACGCTTGGCCTCGGCGGTGTCATGGTGATGTGCGCCTACGGCGCCAAGGAGGGCACCAATACCGTCGGCGACTTCGTGATGATCAACGCCATGATGATCCAGCTCTATCAGCCGCTCAATTTCATGGGCATGGTCTATCGCGAGATCAAGCAGGCGGTGATCGACATCGAGCGGATGTTCTCGATTCTCGCGCGCGAGCCTGAGATCAATGACAAACCGGGCGCCAAGCCGCTCGTGATCAAACGCGGGACCATCCGCTTCGAGAACGTCTGGTTCGCGTACGAGCCCGATCGGCAGATCCTCAAAGGAGTGAGCTTCGAGGTGCCCGCCGGTCATCGCGTCGCCGTGGTGGGTCCTTCGGGCGCCGGCAAATCGACCATCTCACGCCTGCTGTTTCGCTTCTACGAGCTCAGCGGTGGGCGCATTTCCATCGATGGTCAGGATATTCGCAATGTCACGCAGCATTCGTTGCGAGCGGCAGTCGGGATCGTGCCGCAGGACACAGTCCTGTTTAATGATACGGTCCGCTACAACATCCGCTACGGCCGCTGGGAAGCGAGCGACGCAGAAGTCGAGGAGGCGGCGCGGCTCGCCCAGATTGACGACTTCATTCGATTGTCGCCCAAGGGCTA
>VAZQ01000419.1 GCA_005883115.1 Alphaproteobacteria bacterium
GATCACCAACTCCAGCGCCGGCGGCGCGGCAAGCGGCGGCGCGGGCAGCACGGTCGATCCTTTCATCGCGCTTAACGACCCGACCTCCGCATCCAACCCGCCCGCGTTTCCTTCGGTCGTCGCCAGCTGCACCGACCAGCTGTGCGGCTTCCTCAATACAGGCATCCTGCCGCCCGGCTCGTCGTCGACGCCGTTCCTGACCGACCTGCTCGCCTCGCTGCCGGGGCCGGTGCAGGTCATCAACAATCTCGTTGGCATCGGTCCCACGCAGCTCTCGGCGCTCAATACCGCGCCGGTGGTCAACATTCCTCAAACCGGGGGCGTCACGCTGCCGCCACAGCAGCAGCGGCCCTCGCCCTCCCCCGGTGCGCAGAACCTGCCGCCGGGCTTCGACCGACGCATCATCGACATCCCGCCGCTGACGGAGACGAACCTGATCAAGGACGAGGCGGTGGTGCACATCGCCACCGCCACCGTCACGGTGGAGCGGCTACGGGCTGCCGTTGCGCCGCTGGGTTTGGAGGTCGTGGCCTCGGAAAACATCGCGATCACCGGATCGACTGCGGTGCGTTTGCGCTTCACCGACGGCCGAACCGTCCAGGACGTCATCCGGGCGCTCGCGGGAATCCAATTCGTCGCGGTCGCGCAGCCGCAATACGTCTACAGACTGCACCAGCAAGGCGGCGATACCACGCCTGCGTCACGTGGCGACGACAGCAGCCCGAAAGGCGACCCCGCGCAATACATTCTGGAGAAGCTCAAGATCTCCGACGTTCACCGCATGGTCAGGGGCACCAATGTCACGATCGCGGTCATCGATTCGCAAATCGACGCGGCGCATCCTGACCTGGAAGGCGTCATTGCGCAGCGCTTCAGCGCCGTCGGCGCGCCGGAGAAGCCGCACTCGCACGGCACCGGCATGGCCGGAGCCATCGCGTCGCACCAGCGGCTTCTCGGCACGGCGCCAGGCGCGCGGCTGCTTGCCGTGCATGCCTTTTCCACCTCGGCGGCGAGCCCCGAGAGCACCACGTTCAACATCCTCAAGAGCGTCGATTGGTCGGTGCGCGAGGGTGCGCGCATCATCAATATGAGCTTCGCCGGCCCGAAGGATCCCTCGCTCGAGCGCGTGCTCAAGTTGGCCTACGACAAGGGCATCGTGCTGATCGCCGCTGCCGGCAATGCCGGGGCCAAATCTCCGCCGCTCTATCCCGGCGCTGACCCCAACGTGATCGCCGTGACGGCGACGGATGCCGAGGACAAGCTTCTTCACCGGCGCCAATCGCGGCAAATACATCTCGGTGGCGGCGCCCGGCGTCGAAATTCTCGTGCCGGCGCCCGAGGGCGAATATCAGATTACCACGGGAACGTCGGTGGCCGCAGCCGAGGTGAGCGGCATTGTGGCGCTCTTGCTGGAGCGCAATCCTAAACTCACGCCGGCCGACATTCGCCGCATCCTACAGATGAGCGCAAAGCGGCTCGGAACCGGCGAGCGCAACGACAATTTCGGCTCCGGTCTCATCGATCCGCTGCAGGCGCTGCAACTCGCCGACCCGAGAACTGCAACCACGACACCGCCTCCCGCCGCTACGCGCCCGATTCGGCAGCGCTAGCGCGACCCGTTGCGCTGACATGGGCGAACGCCGCGCGCTGGTCTGCCACGTGCATCCAGCACAATGAAAATGCCTCAACGGCCGTTCGGCTGGAAGTAGACGTCGACCTTCATTCCGACCGTAAGCGCATCCGGCTGCGCCAAATCGACCAGCACCTCGACCACGTCGACGTCGGTCACGTTGCGTTGCCCGCGCGCATTGTTGATGCGTGCTCGTTCGACGATCGGCGCAATGAAGGAGACCTTTCCCGCAAACTCGCGTCCACGAAAGGCGTCGGCCCGGATGATGGCCGGCTGACCGAGCTTGATCTCGCCGAGATCGCGCTCATCCAGTTCCGCCCGCACGCGCAACGCGGACATGTCGCCGATGACCAGCAGCGGCTGCGCGTTGCCGGCGAGTTCCCCCGGCTTGGCATTGACCTGCAGCACCGTCCCGGCGATGGGTGCGCGGATCGTCAATCGTTCGAGTTCCGCCGCCGCGGCCGCCGCTTCAGCGCGTGCAACGTTGACCTGGCCCTCGGCAAAGGTCGGCAGGGGCGTGCTCGGATCGGCTTCGATGCGGCGCAGCTCGGTCTTCTGCTGCTGCTGGCGCTCGCGCGCCCGTGTCAGCGCCACGCGCGCCGGCTCGATCGCCGCGTTCGCTGCTGCGCCCGAGCGCCTGTCGACCACGGCTTTATCGAGGGCGGCCTGCACCTCCATCACAGCTTTGTCGGCATCGGCGACCGCGTCCTCGGCACGCCGCCGCCCGGCGGCCTTATCGACATTCGCAGCCACGACTTCGCCCCGGCGCGCGGGAGCCGGCCGCGGTGCCGGTCGCGCGGGCCTCGCGGGCGAGGCTGCCGGCGCGCTCTCCTCGTTGCGCGCCCGCAGCCGAAAGGCGACTTGTGCCTCGGCGCCAGCAAGTCGCGCGCGAGCTTCGGTGTCCACCAGCCGGATCAGCGGCTCGCCGGCGAAGACCTTCTCGTCAACCTTGACCAGCACCTGGGCGATCACGCCCATGACGGGAGCCGCGATCTTGATCGTCCCCGAAATAGGCTCGACCCGCCCTGGCGCCACCGTTTGCCAGCGTTTGCCATCCGCCGATTCGGGCCGCCCCGCGCGCGCACTTTCCTGCCCGC
>VAZQ01000420.1:0-4155 GCA_005883115.1 Alphaproteobacteria bacterium
CGGCCGCGATCAGCGCCTCGACCGCTTCGCGAAAGACGGCGGGCTGCGCGGACGTCTCAACCGAAAAGCGCACGCCCTGGCCGGTGATTCTGCGGATCTCCGCGACCACATCGGCGCGTCCGTTGTGGTTGATCATATGCGTCGCCCCGAGCGCCCGTGCCAGCGCAAGCCGCGCCTCGTGCACGTCGACCGCGATAATCGGCTCGCATCCGGCTATTTTGGCAGCCATCAGGGCAGACAAGCCGACGGCGCCCACTCCGAATACCGCGAACGAATCTCCCGGTTTTGGCCGCATCGAATTAAGTACGGCGCCGGCACCGGTCTGTCCGCTGCAGGCGAATGGTCCAAGGAGCTCGAGCGGGGCGTCTTTCCTGACCTTCACAATGTAACGTTCGTTGGCGATGACGTGAGTTGCGAAAGAGGATTGCTGGAAGAAAGCGCTGTAGACGGGGGCGCCGTCCTTGCTCATGAGCGTGGAACCGTCGGGGCGCGTGCCGCGCATTTTCAGCTCGCGGGCGTACATGCAATGAAACGGCAGGTCGCGCCGGCAATTCGGACAAGAGCCGCACCAGGGAAACGAGATGACGACGTGATCGCCTGGCGCGAATTTCGTGACACTCGTACCGACGGCCTCCACCACTCCCGCCCCTTCGTGGCCGTATACTGCGGGATAGGGGCTATTGTAGTAACCGTCCCGGCCGTGCAGATCGGTCTGACACATCCCGCTCGCAACGATCCTGACCAATGCCTCGTCCGACCGCGGATCGGTCAATCGCACTTTCTCAATCGTGAACGCGCCGAGCTTTTCGCGCACCACGGCAGCGGTGATTTCCATGAGCCTTGTCGTGCTGTTTGCGTTGGAGGTGGACGATAGTAGCGTTTGCCGGGTACTCGAAACAAAGCCGCGGGGTCAGGCTGCGCTACTGCTGAATCGCAGCGTGAATCCGCCCAAGCAAGCTCAGAGTTCCTCTTCAAAAAACGCGGCAAGCGCATGAGAAACAACAAAGATTGCTAGGGCCGCCGCGTCCGCGGCTGGACGCCGATGGCGCCTCTAAGGGCGTTGGCACTCGCCATCGCTGCATCCTGCCGCCAACCTTGCGGCCCCTCGGAGTGCACGCTAGACCGCCCTTATGCCTCGCACTGCACTTTTCCCAGGATCATTCGATCCCGTCACCAACGGACATCTCGACGTCGTGCGCCAAGCCGTCCGGCTGGCTGATCGACTAGTTCTCGCGATTGGCACCCATCCCGGTAAGGCGCCGTTGTTCACGGCCGCAGAGCGGCGCGCGATGGTGGATGAGACCTGCGGGGCACTCGCACGTGCGAGCGGGTGCGATTTCGCCTCCATCACATTCGCCGATCTCGTTGTCGCCGTGGCGCAGCGCGAGGGCGCGACGCTATTGATCCGCGGGCTGCGCAGTGCCACCGATTTTGATTATGAGATGGAAATGGCGGGCATGAATGCGGCCATGGCGCCCGCTGTGCAGACCGTTTTTCTGCCGGCAGCGCCGAACGTTCGCCCGATCACCGCCACACTGGTGCGGCAGATCGCATCCATGGGCGGCAACGTTTCGCTGTTCGTTCCGCCGCCGGTCGCCGCCCGTCTGAAAGCAAAGTTTGCCGGCACGTCCGGCCGTTGAGCCCGGGAGATTCCATGATCCGCCTGCTCGCAGCTTTGGCCGCTCTGATCTTTATGGCCCCCGCCCTCGCGCAACAACAACTGCCGCCCGGCGCCGATCCGCAGAACACGCTTCTCATCGATACCAAATACGGGCGCATCGTCATTAAGCTGCGCAACGACATCGCCCCCAAGCACGTCGAACGCATCAAACTGCTGGCGCGCGAGAAGTATTACGATAACGTGCCGTTCCACCGCGTTATAGCTGGCTTCATGGCGCAGACCGGCGACGGAATGCGCGGCGACGGCACCGGCGGCTCGAAATATCCCAATCTGCCGGCTGAATTCTCCAATGTGCCGTTCAAGCGCGGCACCGTGGGCATGGCTCGCGCCAATGATCCGAACTCAGCGAATTCGCAATTCTTTATAATGTATGCCGAGGGCGCCTTCCTCAACGGCAAGTACACGGTCGTCGGGGAAGTGCTGTCCGGCATGGAAGTGGTCGACAAGATCAAAAAGGGCGAGCCAGTTGTGGATCCCGACCGCATGATCCGTGTGCAGGTTGCTGCTGACGCCAGATGACGAGGAGGATCGGTGCGCAAGGGCCACGCCCTGGTCGGATTGGCCGTGTTGACGACGGCTGTGAGGGGGGCGGCCGCGCAAACACCTCAACTGCCGCTCAATACGCTCAACGAGGTCAGCGCGGCGCTGCGAGCCTGCTGGGTTCCTCCGCCCATCGACCAGTCGCGTGCGGGCATGCAGATCACAGTGCAGATGAGTTTCCGCCGTAATGGCGAACTCTTCGGTCACCCGAGGATCACATTCGAGTCCGCTGGCGCGTCGGATGATGAACGGCTGGCTTATCGCGTTGCCGTGGCCAAAATGATCAAACGTTGCGCGCCCCTGCCGTTCAGCAATGCGCTGGGGAACGCATTGGCCGGCCGGCCGTTCACCATCCGGTTGATCGACCATCGCAAGCTCAGAGAAGCAGGGAACGTCCCATGACGGATGTCGAGAACACGCTCACGCTGGAGACCAGCAAGGGCAAGATCGTGATTCTTATGCGGCCGGACCTCGCGCCCGGTCACGTCGCGCGCATCAAGGAGTTGGTGCGCGATGGCTTTTACAACGGCGTCGCGTTTCATCGGGTCATCGATGGCTTCATGGCGCAGACCGGCTGCCCGCACGGCACCGGTACTGGCGGCTCCGGCAAGAAGCTCAAGGCGGAGTTCAATAAAGAGCCGCACCGCCGAGGCACCGTCTCGATGGCGCGCGCGCAATCCCCGGATTCCGGTGACAGTCAGTTCTTCATCTGCTTTGCGGATGCGCCTTTTCTCAACGGCAAATACACGGTTTGGGGGCAGGTGACCGAAGGTATGGCAAACGTCGACAACATCAAGCGTGGCGAGCCGGTTACAGATCCCGATCGCATCATCTCCGCCCGAGTGGGTACGCACGCATGATGGTACGACCTATGTTGGCGGGATTGCTTCAGCGCTCGAACTGTGATGGTGCGGCGTCAGAGACCGCGGCCGCAGGAGAAAATTAAAGCAAGGCCTTGCTCTCAAGGCGTGGCTCGGCCTCGCACACCCATGCCTCTTTGGCGAACCATTCATGCTCAGTTCGGCAAATTGGGCAGTGGACCCGCGCGAAGAAGACCGGCATCGATTCGAAGCTCTTGCGATCGGTCACCAGACCGGTGGGGATGTCCCGTCCGGTCTGCGGACATCTCACCATGACGGCTCCCATTGGCCTCTCCTGCTTATGCCGCGCCTGTGAAAATCATTTGACGCAACCGCGACAAGAGCGTGGGAATTTCGACTCTTCAAATGGCTCATTTTAGATGGGCGCAATAGTTCCATCCGGGAATTTGTACCTGCTCGGAACGGGTCGGATCGGGGGTGCGGTAATAATTTCCATTCGCGAGAGCCGTTGGTGTGCTGGTATGAACCTACGGCCGCACTCTTGTGTGCCCCATCAGATGCCGGACAAGGCTCGGCGTCGGTTCCATAGTGCGGCTTGGCCCAGGCGATGACCTGCCGCGCTGGCACTTGTATGAAGGGCCATGCGCACCGCCCTGTTCGATTTTGAACTGCCCCCCGACCGGATTGCCTTGCGTCCCGTTTCGCCGCGGGATGCGGCGCGGCTGCTGGTCGTGCAGCCCGGCTCACGTCCCGAACTCGAGGACCGTGCGGTACGCGAACTTCCCGACCTCCTGCGCGCGGGTGACGCGGTTGTGGTCAACGATACTAAGGTCATTGCGGCTCGCCTGCGCGGGTGTCGCATCGGCCGTGGCGCAATGGAGCCCGCCATCGAGGCGACGCTGCATCAGCGGCTCGATGGATCGCGCTGGCGCGCTTTCGTAAAACCGGCCAAGCGGCTGGCGGTCGGCGACGTGGTGCGCTTCGGTGACGAGGGCAAGGTCTGCTTCCTCGGCCAGCTCGATGCCACGGTCGAAGCGAAAGGCGAAGACGGGGAAGTCACGCTCGCGTTTACATTTCATGGACCCGTTCTGGACCAGACGATCGATGAGCGCG
>VAZQ01000420.1:4198-4555 GCA_005883115.1 Alphaproteobacteria bacterium
GGGCTGACTACCAGACCATGTTCGCTCAGGCGGAGGGCTCGATCGCGGCACCCACGGCGGGACTGCACTTCACTGATGCGCTCATGTCACGCCTGATCGCGCGGGGGATCGCCGTGTATAAGGTAACGCTGCACGTCGGGGCTGGGACATTCCTTCCGGTCAAGGCTCCCGACACCGAGTCACATCGCATGCACGCCGAGCAGGCGAGCGTCGCTGCTGAGACCGCGGCTGCGCTGAACCGGCTGCGGCAGGCAGGCGGACGTATTGTCGCCGTGGGTTCGACTTCGCTGCGCCTGTTGGAGACTGCCAGCGATGAGAATGGTGTCATCCGCCCGTTTCACGGCGAGACCGCCCTGT
>VAZQ01000421.1 GCA_005883115.1 Alphaproteobacteria bacterium
TGTGGATGGTAACGACGTTCAGAATCATTATGGCCGCCACTTCACTACGGGCTTTAGCAACACCAGACGCGTCTGCATGCGGGTACCTCGCTGGTCTAATCGATAAGGCACCGCCAGGGCCGTTGTTCTTGCCCAGCTATCCGACCGTGGAATCGGGGCCTCTCCATGGCGCCGCATACCTTTATGACAATGCGGTGGCCGCCATCGCATTAGTCGGTTGCGGTGAGCGAGACAAAGCACGTCGGATCGGCGCGGCGATTCTCTGGGCCATCGATAACGACCGGACCTGGCATGATGGACGGCTCCGGAACGCTTACGCCGCGGGTGTGGTGGCGAGTGGCTCCGCCAAACTTCCGGGTTGGTGGGACAATACTCAGAACAAGTGGTTAGAAGATCGATATCAGGTGGGCAGCGATGTTGGTAACATGGCATGGGCCATGTTGGCATTGCTGTCGATTGATGATGTGAACACCGGCTCTCGGTTCCGCGATGGTGCAGCACGGCTTGGCGCCTGGGTCGCGCAATGGGCCGATACGCGCGGTACTGGCGGTTTCACGGGTGGTACGTTTGGGCACGAACCGACGCCGGAAGTGCGGACGTGGAAATCGACTGAACATAATACTGACCTCGCCGCCGCGTTTGGCCTTCTTGCGATCCGTACAGGCGATTCGCGCTGGCGCGATAAGGCAACGGTTGCTGAGTACTTCGTAAATACGATGTGGGATCCGGCATGCGCCTGTTTCGCCGCAGGTACCGCTGAAGACGGTGTCACGCACAATCCGATTTTGGCTCTGGATGCCCAGGTCTGGCCTTTAATGGCGCTCCCCGGAGCGGCCGAGAAATTTGCATCGGCAATTACTACCGCCGAACAGCGAATGAGTGTCGACGAGGGCTTTTCCTACGGTGAAGACCGAGACGGTGTGTGGACCGAAGGGACGGGCCAAATGGCTCTCTTGTTGAAATTGCTTGGCAGGACTGGGAGGGCAAAGTCGTTGATCGCTGTCATCGAATCCCAGAGGTCGCCGGATGGTGGGTTGTATGCCACAACTGCCCGCGAGTTACCGACTGGGTTCGTGTTGGACACCGATCCGACCAAGCCGCGACTCTATTTCCGATTGCCACATCTTGGCGCAGCTTCGTGGGCTGCCCTCGCGGAACGTGGGTTCAATCCCTTTACGGTGACAAAAGGACTTCCGTAGTTGAGCCGCAGTGCTTCTCGTCTCGGCCATTTCGGTCTGTTTTGATTTCGATATGTCCGCAAAGGGTGTGCGCCGTGAAAAGGCGGCGCTTTCCAGTGGGTGCAAATCCCACCCGGCAACCGCTCCAGCCGGAAGCAACCGGAGCAGTCATGGAGGAGACGAAATGGCTGAAGCCTTCGGTTAGCGTGTCACGAATTGGTGACAGCGCGAGTGTGCAGGCCGTAACGCGAGTGAACGCCGAGCAAGCCTCGAAAAGGACAATGCGCAGGCCGACCCGACAACCCTTTCGGGGAAGGCTGATACGGCTGGGTGAAGCAGAGCGAAGAGTACGCCCAGCCGCTGCGCCGGGGTAGTGGCGACAGCATGTACACAAGGAAAGCGTACGCAACACGGGAAGCCCCATGGCGTGGTCAGCGATGACCAACCGAACGCCCGCGAGGGACAGGTCGGACGCCATGGGGTGGCGGAGAGGTTCGTAGTACCGCTGAAGCCGGGTAATGCCGGTGGAGGGAAGGGGCCTCAGTTCAAGACAGACGCAACAAGTGGTGAGGGATTTGGAGATTGGGCAACCTATCAACTCCGAAAACTGTTCAGAAATTGCAGAAGGCGTTGCACGCGAAAGCGAAGGCAGAAGCCGAGTATCGCTTCTACGCCCTGTACGACAAGATCAGCCGCGAGGACATCCTGGCGCAGGCCTATGCCCAGTGCCGCTCCAACAAGGGCGCACCGGGGGTGGACGGCCAGAACTTCGCGGACGTCGAGGCGTATGGGGTGCAGCGGTGGCTTGGCGAACTGGCGCTTGCACTCAGGGAGGAGAGCTACCGACCGGACCCCATCAGAAGAGTGTTCATACCGAAGGCCAACGGCAAACTCAGGCCGCTGGGCATCTCGACCGTGCGGGATCGGGTCTGCATGACAGCAGCAATGCTGGTGCTGGAACCGATCTTCGAAGCCGACCTTCCACCAGAACAATACGCGTACCGTCCCGGGCGAAACGCCCAGCAGGCGGTGATCGAGGTGGAAGGGCTGCTGTTCCGAGGCCATCCGGAAGTCGTTGACGCCGACCTCGCGGACTACTTCGGGAGCATCCCCCATGCCGAACTCCTAAAGTCGGTAGCGCGCCGAATTGTTGATCGGCGCGTGCTGCATCTGATCAAGATGTGGCTGGAGTGCCCCGTGGAAGAAACCGACGATCGAGGACGGAAGACACGCACGACCGAGGCTCGGGACAAGCGGCGTGGCATCCCGCAAGGTTCACCCATCTCACCACTATTGGCGAATCTTTACATGCGCCGGTTTGTGCTGGGCTGGAAGAAGCTCGGGCTGGAGCACAGCCTCGGCACGCGCATCGTGAATTACGCCGACGACCTCGTGATCCTGTGCCGGAAAAGCACCGCCGATGAGGCGTTGCAGCGACTGCGCGAGATCATGGGCAGGTTGAAGCTCACGGTGAACGAGGAGAAGACACGAATCTGCAAGGTGCCGGAAGGCGAGTTCGACTTCCTGGGATACACGTTTGGGCGGATGTACTCGGCGAGAACCGGAAAGGCCCGCCTGGGCCAACGGCCATCAAAGAAAAGCATCAGGCACATGGTCGAGAAGGTCCATGTCCTGACCGACCGAGCGGGTACCTGGCAAGAGACCACGGAGTTGGTGGACCGGTTGAACCGCGCGCTACGCGGATGGGCCAACTACTTCAGCGTTGGCACCGTTAACAAAGCGTATCGGGCGATCGACAATTACACCGCTGTGCGGTTGCGCCGGTGGTTGCGCATCAAGCACAAGGTCAGGCGACGCAAGGGCGGGACCTATCCACTCTCGCATCTCTACGGGCACTTCGGGCTCGTACGCCTGTGCCGGCTTGGGCACGACGTGTCGTGGGTGAAGGCGTGAAGTCTTGTCCGAGAGCCGGATGCGGGAGATCTGCATGTCCGGTTCGATGAGCGGGATGTGGAAACGGAGCCATGGCTGAACCACTAAGGCACCGCCAGACGAAAGAGGCGGCAACAGATATGCTCAGCCTACAGCCACCGCGCCACATTCCGACTCTACCAAAAACGGAAGTCGAACCGCGCGTTGCCGTCGTCCGCTTTAACCCCGCTAACGGAGATCGTTCAGCTCGCCCCTTGATCAAGAAAAAGGCCGGCGGGCGTTACGCCGCCGACCTTGTCTTGC
>VAZQ01000422.1 GCA_005883115.1 Alphaproteobacteria bacterium
TGTCGCTGACTTATCTTTGCGGGCTCGTCGCGCCGAGGATCTATCGGACGTGTGCGGTCGGCCGCATCGAGGAGCGATAGCCAGCCGGCTTCGTTCAGATGCGATGGAAAATCTCCGTGCCTCTCACCCTTGTCACGCGGCCATTCGGGGCGACGTATGTCGCGATCCCTCTTGTGGCAACGGTCGTCGGGCTGACAAAGCGTCCGGACCAGACCGTGGTCGCTCTGCAATCTGGCGTCCAGTTCCTCGACGTCTGGAACACAACCCGAGGACCTCGAACGCGCCCTGCCAGATCATAGGGAACTCCCGGACAGGTGCCCGCCGGACCGCTGATGAAAACTCCGGTGAAATTTCCCGTGGCAGGGTCGACTGCCAAAACCTTCAGCAGTGCGCCCCGCTGACTCTGCCAAAGGGAGGGGAACAAGCCTTGCGCCGAAGACGCGGCAACGGAAGCGAGAAGAAGAAACAAGGCGGCAATGATACGGCACATATTCTTCCCCATCTGGTGGCTGTACGTGCGGATAGTCCGCGATCCACGCGGGAAACGCTCATCGGGCAGCAATTCGTTCGCTGTCACACTTATCCAACGCTGCCGCATCGGCTCGCCGCGAACGAAACTCGTATAGCCAAGCCACAAGCGCCAAGGCGGCCAGGGCGATGGCCGTGAGGACGATCAAAGTAACGATTCCCTTGACGGAGGCGAT
The DNA here is from genome assembly GCA_005883115.1 of Alphaproteobacteria bacterium. Taxonomy (GTDB): domain Bacteria; phylum Pseudomonadota; class Alphaproteobacteria; order Rhizobiales; family Xanthobacteraceae; genus VAZQ01. Next base: position 705 of record VAZQ01000422.1, read on the forward strand.
TCCTGGAGAAGGGCGAGATCGTGTCGACGCGCGGCCGCACCGCCGAGGAAACCCAGCGATTCAATGCGCGCGCGGGCGACCTCGTTAAGAACAAGCCGGTCATCCTGCTGATCAATGGCGGCTCGGCCTCGGCGGCCGAAATTGTGGCAGGTGCGTTACAAGATCACCGGCGCGCGACTGTCATCGGCACACGGTCATTCGGCAAGGGCTCGGTGCAGACCATCATTCCGCTCGGCTCCGGCAATGGGGCGCTCCGGCTGACTACCGCGCGCTACTTCACCCCATCCGGCCGCTCGATCCAGGCGAAGGGCATTTCGCCCGACATCGAGGTGCTGCAAGAGCTGCCCGAGGAGCTCAAAGCGCGCACTGACACGAGCGGCGAAGCTTCGCTGCGCGGACACCTCAAGGCCGAAGGCGACGAGAAGACCGGCTCTCAGTCCTATATCCCGCCGGATCCGAAGGACGACAAGGCGCTTCACACCGCGCTCGATCTCATCCGCGGTATCCAGAAGAATTCGGCGTACCCGCCGAACCCCAAGACGGCGCTCCCGAACTAGGGTCGCGCTATCGCTCGTCCCAAAATTCAAAGCCCCGCCTCCGATGCGGGGCTTTTTCTTTGCAGGACGCGCGGCACGCCACCAGCCGGCCTCTCTCCTTCGGGCGCGTCTGAAATTTGCAACCGTGCAACGCGACATCGAGCCGAAGCTTCTCCAAATCGGTAGCCATAATTCCGAACGTTTCTGTTCCAATTACTATGCGCGGAGATTAAAAAATGAAAGCGTTTGCGATAGCTGCGATAATCACCTCATTGGCAGTGCCTGCCCTCGCTCAGGGAGACCCCGCGAAGGCCGAGGCGAACAAGGCTGAGGAGCAGAAGAAGAAAGAGTCCGAACAGATAGAGAGAGCGTACAAGGAAATGCTCAAGAGGACGACTCGCGAACAACCTGTCAAGAAAACAGACCCGTGGGGAAATTTACGCTAGTTTTCCTTCGCGCACCCGTGAGGGCCCCGACCGCCACCTGTCCCGTCAGGACCTTGCGCTCAACCTCTCAGCCAAGCGACGCCTCTGCAACACGGTAGGAGGGCGCGTCATTGAAGGCGCCGAACGTTGCTGCGCCCTCTTTACCGCGCGATCTCGCGCCGCAGCTACGACCAACTTAGCGCGCTCAAACCAGTCTTTGGTGTTGCGCTGGCGCTTCGGCGGAGCAAAGAGATCCGCGCTGTTCAATATCTTCATGATCTGCCCCCGATGGTCGGCTGCTGACTCGCTGACAAGAGCCAAATTCTGCCCCTGATCGCGGCCATCTGATGGCATCCGTACATGAACGCGACATGAAATGCTCAGAAAGAAAGCCCGCGCGCGCTGGGCCTAAAGGCGCGATGGCGGACGCCCACCATCGCATTCCTCTTGCAACACCACGAACGAATAAAAAGGTGCCTAGCCGCCGAGCGCCTCAGTCCGTCGCTGGCTCGACTTACGCATAGCGATCCCGTAAGCACAGCTTTGCAAATAACGTTCGCCGCGGCGCCGGCGATCAGAGAGCAGCGATCCCCTATGAACAGAAGCGCGCACAAGCGCATCCCGCCCGCCACTCGCCGCCGCGCACTGGAACTCCTCGATGCATCACGTCGTCGCAAAATGACTGGACAGACCGGGCGGGTTGTTGGGCTGAGGGCGGTTGCGGAGAAATCGAATTCGACTGTCGCGCGACAATCTGGATGAGAACGGCGGCGGCAATCAGAGTTTGAAGCGGCGGCCGGTAGCGAGCCTATGATCATCTTGAGTTCGAGGCGGGGCAACGCTTTTCTGTGCCGCTCGCGGTCGGATGGGTTGTGATGTTGATCCAGACAAGGTCTCGGCGGGCCAGCCGGACGAGGACAAGGACATAGAGCAGATCGAAGCCAATGGTCGGAACAACGAACAGGTCCATGGCGGCGATGTCCGGTGCGTGGTTACAAAGGTGCACGAGCCCTGGGACGGCGGTCCACATTGCTTGACCATGTACTTCACGACGCTGGACTGAGCGACCTCGAAGCCGAGCTTGAGCAACTCGCCATGGGTGCGCGGCGCTCCCGACAGCGGATTTTCCGCGCTCATCCGCATCGATTTGCAGTCAACCTCCAAGGGGGCGGGATTTCCAACGCCAGTACCGACGCAAGCCGACGCGATGCCAGCGGATGAGGGTCTCCAGTCGGATGATCGTGATGGCATTCAGGACCGATGGGAACCATCGATACAGCTGGACTAAGAACAGGCGATCCCCATTTGTGAGTTGGACGCGACCGCGCACCCTTCGCTGCAGCCACAATCACTTGATGTCGGAGCGCAGCGTTCTCTGCCTCAGGTCGGCTCTTCGTCTTGAACGGCGTGACCAACAGGGTCAGGAAGAAGCAGAGCGGCGCGATCATCGCCGCTGACGCTAGGCGATTCTCTTACCTAATCAATACGGATCAGGTTTTCGGTACACACAGGGCGGGATTTCCAATGCCAGTACCGACGGAAGCCGGCCCGATGCCAACGCACGAGGGTCTCGGGCCGGATGATCGTCATGGTCTTCAGGACCGATGGAAACCATAGATGGAATTTTCGGAAAGAACAGCCACAACTTCTCCTACCATGCATAGCCAAACGCTACCACGATTTGCGAAGCAA
>VAZQ01000423.1 GCA_005883115.1 Alphaproteobacteria bacterium
GACAGCCTTGGGCCGTGCTCGGAAGGGACGTCATGCCGAGGATCGTTGCTGACCAGTTCGTGGAAACGCTGGCTGCCGCGGGGGTCAAGCGCATCTACGGCATCGTCGGCGACAGCCTCAATGGGTTGACGGATGCCGTTCGCCGCCATGGCAAGATCGAGTGGCTCCACGTACGGCACGAGGAGGTCGCCGCATTCGCGGCCGGCGCCGAGGCGCATCTGACGGGAGAGCTGGCCGTCTGCGCGGGCAGCTGCGGGCCGGGCAATCTGCACCTCATCAATGGCTTGTTCGATTGCCACCGCTCGCGCGTCCCTGTGCTCGGCATCGCCGCCCATATCCCGTCACCCGAAATCGGCAGCGGGTATTTCCAGGAGACGCATCCGCAAATACTTTTCCAGGAATGCAGTCATTATTGCGAGCTCATCGCGGGCGCCAGACAGATGCCGCGCGTCCTCGACGTCGCCATCCGCGAAGCGGTCGGCAAGCGTGGCGTGTCGGTTGTGGTCATCCCCGGCGACGTTGCCTTGCAGCCGGCAACGGATGCGCTGGTGCCGAAGGCAGAGGGGCTGCTGCCGCGCGCGCCCGTTGTCACGCCATCGCCAGGCGATCTCGATCGGCTCGCCGCGCTGCTCAATGGCGAGGACGACCGCATCACTATCCTGTGCGGCTCGGGATGCCAGGGCGCGCATCACGAGCTGCTGGCACTCGGCGCGCGCCTCAAGGCGCCGATGGTGCACGCGCTGCGCGGCAAAGAGCATGTCGAATGGGAGAACCCCTACGACGTCGGCATGACCGGGCTCATCGGTTTCTCGTCCGGATACTACGCAATGCGAGACTGCGACGTCCTGCTGATGCTCGGGACCGACTTCCCCTATCGCCAATTCTATCCGGAAGGAAACGCGGTCCGCATCGCCCAGGTCGATCTGCGACCGGAGAACATCGGTCGCCGCGTACCTGTCGATCTCGGCGTCGTCGGTGACGTGCGCGCGACGCTCACGGCGCTGCTGCCGCTGCTCAAGCAGAAGCGCGACGGCAAGCATCTCAGCCAAGCGCAGCAGCATTACGCGAAATCACGCAGAGAGCTCGACGATCTCGCCAAGGGGACCTCCGGCAAGCGGCTGATTCATCCGCAGCAGATCGCCAAGGCACTGAGCGACCAGGCGGCAGCGGACGCCATCTTCACCTGTGATGTCGGCCTGCCGACGGTGTGGGCTGCGCGCTATCTGGCGATGAACGGAAAGCGGCGGCTACTCGGCTCGTTCTGGCACGGCTCGATGGCCAACGCGATGGCGCAAGCGATCGGCGCACAGGCGGTGTATCCCGGCAGGCAAGTCATCTCGCTCTCCGGGGATGGCGGCTTCACCATGCTGATGGGCGATTTCATCAGCCTGACGCAACTCAAGTTGCCGGTGAAAGTCGTCGTCTTCAACAATGGCACGCTCGGCTTCATCGAGCTCGAGCAGAAGTCCACCGGTTTCCTCGAGTTTGGCACCGAGCTCAACAATCCGAATTTCGCGGCTATGGCCAAAGCGATGGGGATCCACGGCGTGCGCCTGGAAGATCCCGCCGATGTCGAACCCGGCATTGCCGCGGCGCTCGCGCACGATGGTCCGGTCCTCATTGATGCCGTCGTGAACCGCACAGAGCTTGCCATGCCGCCGTCGATCACGCTTGAAATGGCGAAAGGGTTCACGCTCTACATGGTAAAGGCGATTATGAGCGGCCGCGGTGACGAGATCATCGATCTCGCGAAGACCAATCTCTGGCGTTGACATGAAGATGCCCGCACCGATGTATCCCGCCGGTTACGATTTGCTGCGCAGTCCGCGCCTCAACAAAGGTACGGCGTTCACCGAGGAGGAGCGCCGCGCCCTCGGTCTCGAAGGTCTATTGCCGCCAGCCGTGACCACCTTGGCCTTGCAAGTAGCGCGACGGCACGCGGAGATCGCGGCGCTCGATCATGATCTGCAGAAATATCTCGTCTTGTCGGATCTGCAGGCGCGCAACGAGACGCTCTACTACGCGGTACTGATGTCGGACCCGGCGAGCTACATGCCGCTCGTCTACACGCCGACCGTCGGCGAGGCCTGCCAGAAGTTCGGCCACATCTTTCGTCAGGCGCGCGGCATGTATCTGCCCATCAGCGCGCGCGGTCGGCTGAAGCAACTGCTCTCCAATTGGTCTGAAGAGGACGTGCGCTTCATCGTCGTCACCGACGGCGAGCGCATCCTCGGTCTCGGCGATCTCGGCGCCGGGGGGATGGGCATCCCGATCGGCAAACTCTCGCTCTATACCGCCTGCGCCGGCGTGCCGCCGCAGTACTGCCTGCCGATCGTTCTCGACGTCGGCACGAACAATCAGGTTCTGTTCGACGATCCGCTCTATCAGGGCCTGCGCCAGCACCGCGTGCGCGGCGAAGCGTATCTCGCCTTTGTCGATGAGTTCGTGGCGGCGGTGCAGCAGCTCTATCCGAAATGTTGCATCCAATGGGAGGATTTCGCGAATTTCAACGCCGTCCCGATTCTCGCGCGCTATCGCGACAAGATCTGCACCTTCAACGACGACATCCAGGGCACCGCCGGCGTCGCGCTGGCCGGCATCTATGGCGCC
>VAZQ01000438.1:0-4082 GCA_005883115.1 Alphaproteobacteria bacterium
AATCCGGCTTCGGTCATGAACGCAACCCAACGCTTCACTTCGGCAGCGTGAAAGTTGGAAAACTCCCGCATGCCGAGCCCGGTCGGTTCGAAGCCGATGGCGCGAAATTTCTCGGTTATGTCGGGCTGCTTGACGATCTCCGCGATGGCGGCGCCGAGCGTCGCGTGAATATCGTCGGGCATTTGCGGATGCCCGTAGACGCCGAGCCATCCGGTCAGCTCGACACCGCTCACCCCCGCCTCCTCGAAGGTCGGCACCTGCGGAATACCCGGCAGCCGATAGGGGGCTGCTCACGGCCAGTCCTTTGACCGCGCCGGTCTTGATCTGCTCCATCACCACCGGAAAAACCTCGATGAGCACGTCGATGGAACCACCCATGAGATCGTTGAGCGCCGCGGGCCCTCCGCGGTAGGGCACGTGCACCAGCTTGGTGCCGGTTTGTTTCATGAACAGTTCGACCGCGAGATAGTCGAGCGCGGCGGTGCCGGTCGAGCCGAAGGTGAGCTTGCCGGGCCGCGCCTTGGCGTAGTCGATGAACTCGCGAACCGAATTCACCGGCATCTTCGGATTGACGATCATGGCGGTTGCGTATTCGGCGGTACCGGCGATCGGCGCGAGGTCGCGCAACGCGTCGAATGGCGCATTCACCTCCATGGCGTAGCCGAGGACGAAATTTCCCATCGTGCCCGCCATGAGCGTGTAGCCGTCGGGCTCCGCCTTGAGGAGTTCCCGCAAACCGATCAGGCCATTGGCGCCGGACTTATTCTCGATGACGACGGGCTGGCCGAACTTGGCGCGCAGGCCCTCCCCGACCAACCGCGCCGATAGGTCGGTGATGCCGGCCGGCGGGGCCGGAACGATCATCCGCAGCGGGTGCGAGGGAAAAGATTGCGCGAAAGCCGAAACGGCCAACACCGCGCATCTCAGCGGCGTGTCCCGGGCGAGGGGAGCAAGACCCCAAGAGCCGCAGGCCGGAGCATCGAGTGCGCGCCTTTGTGTGGCCCTGGGTCCCGGCTCGCGCTCGCGCGCCACGGCGGGCCGGAAAGAAATAGAAGCGCGCTCGCTTGGCCGGGACACGTCGATCCTCATTGCTTGGGCCGCAGATCGAGACCGACCTTCTTGTTCACGAATTGCAGCGTATAGGCCTTGTCAAGCGCGACCGCCGGCTTGACGGCGCCCGCGCGCACCATCTTGTCATAAAAATTTTTCATGCGCGCGTCGGTCATGGCGCCGACGCCCAACGTAACTGCGTCGCCGGAATCGATGATGCCATATTCCTTCATCTTGGCGATGGAATAGGCGAGCAACGCATCGGTCATTTCCGGGTTCTGCCGCTTGATGAGCGCATTCGCGGCTTTGTTGTCACCGTAGAGATAATTCGTCCAGCCGATGATCGAGGCGTCGACGAAGCGCTGCACGAGGTCGCCCTTGCTCGCGACCAGGTCGCGGCGCGTCTCGATCAGCGTCGAATAGCTGTTGAAGCCATAATCGGCGAGGAGGAACACTTTCGGCGTAAATCCCGCCTGCTTCTCGATTGCGAAGGGCTCCGACGTCACATAGCCCTGCATGGCGCTGCGCTTGTCGGCAAGGAATGGCTGCGGATTGGAGGTATACGGCTTCACCCGCTTCTCGCTGAAACCGAAATCCGCCTTGAGCCACTGGAAGTAGCTCGCGAGCCCTTCCTTGGAGACGAACAGCGTGAGCTTCTTCAAGTCCTCGAACTTCTCAATTCCCTGCCCCGGATGCGCGATCAGCACTTGCGGGTCTTTCTGGAACATCGCGGCCACCGCAAGCGTCGGAATGTTACGCTCGACCGCGTCGAAGCTTTGCAGCGTGTTGGCGCTCATGAAGAAGTCGAGCTTTCCGGCGAGCAGCAGCATGCGGTTATTCACGTTGGGCCCGCCCGGCACGATGGTGACGTCGAGCCCGTAGCGGCGATAGGTGCCGTCGGCCAGCGCCTGGTAATGCCCGCCGTGCTCGGCCTCCGCCACCCAGTTGGTGCCGAAGGACACCTTGTCGAGGGTTTGCGCATCCGCGGCCGCGCTGCCGCAAAGGGCGCTGGCGGCGGCTAGCGCGCAGGCCACGCACCTTAATCGTGCGGCGATCATCCGAACCCTTTCAGCTCGTCATTCCGGCCGAGCCGCGATAGCGGCGAGAGCCGGAATCCATAACCACGGGCGGTGATTATGGATTCCGGGTTCGCGGGCTTCGCCCGCGCCCCGGAATGACGAGCCAGAATTTATCGGGGCGTGCATGATAGCCTGCCCGCTACTGCTCGAAGCGCTCGATGAACCACTTGAGCAGTCGTGTCCAGATCTCGTCCTTGCCGACCTGGTCTTCGATGCCGTGCTCGAGATTCGGGTTGTCGTTGACCTCCATGACGATGAAGCCACGGTCGGTCTCCTTGATGTCGACGCCGTAGAAGCCGTCGCCGATCGGCCGCGCCGCGCGCACGGCGATGTCGATCAGCTCGGGCGGCGCCTTGTCGAGCTCGAAGGTGCGAAAGCCGCCCTCGTGCGAGGAGCCGTCGGGGCGATGCTTGACGATCTGCCAATGCCCGCGCGCCATGCGGTACTGGCACACGAACAACGGCTCGCCGGCGAGCACGCCGACGCGCCAGTCGAACTGCGTGGGCACGAATTTCTGCGTCAGCAGGAGGTCGGTCTCCTCGAACAGCTCCTCGGCGATGCGGCGAAATTCGTCCGGCGTGTCCACCTTGTGGATGCCGCGCGAAAACGACCCATCCGGAATCTTTACCACCAGCGGCAGGCCCAGCTCGTCCATCGCTTTCGGCAGGTCGTCGACATCGGCGAGCATCATGGTCGGCGGCGTCGCCACCTGGCTCTGGCTTAAAAGCTCCATGAGAAAAACCTTGTTGGTGCAGCGGATCATGGAGATCGGGTCGTCGATGACGGGCATGCCTTCCTGCCACGCGCGGCGGGCAAAGCGATAGGTGTGATTGTCAATGGATGTCGTTTCGCGGATGAACAGGCCGTCATATTCGGCGACCTCGGAAAGCTGGCGGCGCGTCACCGGCTCGACGTCGACCGAAAGCCTTTCCGCAATACGCGCCATGTGCTTGATCGAATCAGGTGAAGACGGCGCCATCTTCTCGTTGGGATCATAGAGCACCGCGAGATCGTATCTCGGCACGGTGCGGGCCTTGGGATCGCGCCATTCGCGCTTGGTATGCTGATGCAGCGCTTCCCGCAGGAATGCGGCCTCGCCGTTGGCGAGCCGCGTGATGTTGCGCGGACGGATGCGGTCGATCGACAGCCGAGCGCCCGACTCGACGTTGACCTCCAGCGCCGGGCAGCGGAACCAATCGAACAGCATCCGACCGAATGATTCGAAACGCGGATCGCGGGCGATGCCGAAGCAAACCAGGAGCTTGAACTCGCCTTCGGGCTGGAAATCGGCGCGGCGCGCACACCGGTTGAGCTCGTCCTCGAGCTTCGGCAGCGCGTGCTCGTAGAGCTTGGCCTCGCGCAGCTCCAGCATGGTCTCGACCGTGGGCACGACGCGGTGCCCGCGCGCCTCCGCCAGCAGCGAAGCGTAATAGCCCTTCGACTGATAGGCGTAGGAGCGCGCCAGATTGACGAGCTTCGGCCGTCCCATGTCGAACAGGCGCCGACGGGCGAGATACTCGCTCGTCGTGATGACCTTGTGTGGGGTCTCGGCGTTGGGAAGGTCTTTGGGCTGGTCGACCAGAATGACCCAGCCGGTCATGAATGTCCTTTCCGGATGACGATGGCCGCGCTCAGCCGCTCGCGACCCAAATGGGTCACGCGCTCGAACGCGGGCCATGGTACCGCGTAGGTCTCGGCGGCAGCCGCCATTCCTTGATCACCTCTGATGGCCGCCGGATCGTGCATGAGCACACGACGTCCATCGCGGCCGAACGCGAAAATCCAGTGCGGTCTTCCCCTTGCGACCATGTGATAGCCCGAAACGAGGACGACGACCACGCTCCCGGCGGCGAACGCGCGCATGAGAACCGATTCGCTCACCGGAGTCAGGTGGGTGGGGACACCGAGCGCCTTGGCCTCGCGCTGGAACGCGAGTTGGGTGAGGCGCATGAC
>VAZQ01000438.1:4109-6721 GCA_005883115.1 Alphaproteobacteria bacterium
TACGGGCCGGGGTGGCTGACATAGATCTCCGGCTCAAGCCCGTGGCGCTTGAGCGCGACCGCCATCCCGTATGGCTCGCACCCTCCCGGTCCCGAAGTCATGAAGATCGTGGTCGCTTCGCGCCAAAGCTGAAACTCCAAGGCGGGCTCCGGCTTGAAACTCCGATCGGCCCAGCCGAGCGCCATCATGATGCAGGCCGGCCCGCAGGTGAATTCGGTGGTCTGATGAAAATAAGGCGGCGCGCTCGCGAGCGCCGGCAGGTTGGGAACGAGCCGCTTTTCGAAACGCAAGGCATCGCCGCCGTCCTCGTAGTAGCCGCGAATGCGCCCGAACTCGCGATAGCCGCTCTTGCGGTAGCGGGAGATCGCGGGGTGGTTGCTCACATGCACTTCGAGGCGGATAGCGCGACAGTCGCGCGCGAGCGCGGCGGCTTCGGCGGCCTCGAGCAGCATCGGGCCGACCCCGCGTCCGCTCATGTGCGGCGCAACTGCCAGGGAATAGAGACGCGCGAGGAGTGAGCACGACCGGAACAGCACGATGGCCGTGCCGGCAAGCCGGTTGTCCTCAGCCACCATCACCTCTGCGCTCGGAGATTTGAGAAACTGGCGCAGGCTGCGGCGCGAGAGCCGGTCGGTCGCGAACACGCGATGCTCGAGGTCCATCAAAGCGTCGAGGTCGGCGCGCTCGGCCCTGCGAACGCGGATCTCGGCTATTGGCGCATGAGCAAGACGGACGGGCATCGCGGAGACTTAAGAAGATACCAGCTTCGCCATGGGGCTGCACCGGGGCGCTTACCTCAGCCCACATTTGTCGTGAGGACCGTTGAACCCGTTGCCTCGCGCGACGAACCGGGCGAGCGGCGGCAAGCGCCGCAAAAAGAATAAAGCCGTCTATCCACCGGAGGTTTCGCCTGCGGGGCAAACAGTTGTGATCGGCGCGAGCGCCCCCATCCACCCCCGCGTCGATCCGGCGGTCCGCCCGGATTTCTGCATCCGGGCGGACCTGCTCTTATTCGCTCGCATCAATTGACTAAGTCCGTCTCGGGCGCCGTCCAGCACGAAGTGATGCGCCGCAGGCTCCGATCGTTCGGGCCTGTGGCGATACCGGATCAGCGGCGCACCGCTTCGCGCTGCGCCGCGTCGAGACACGTGTCTCACGCGGGCAAAGTCAACTGTGAGCGAAATTCGAAGCACACCCTTGTCGAGCGCGGCCCCGATGTGCGATTTTGCAGCAGCGACATTGCTCGCCGATAGGGGAAACCATGCGCATTCGCCTGATCACCGCCGCCCTCACGCTCATTCCCACCGCCGCGTTCGCTCATACCGGCGTGGGTGATGCGCACGGTTTTGTCACGGGCTTCGCGCACCCAGTCGGCGGGCTCGATCACATTCTCGCGATGGTGACGGTCGGCATCTTTGCCTGGCAGCTCGGCGGCCGCGCGCTCTGGCTCGTGCCCGCAACCTTCGTCCTCGCAATGGCCGCGGGCGCGGTGCTAGGGATGGCTCAACTCCCGCTGCCGTTCGTCGAGATTGGCATCGCCATCTCGGTGATCGTGCTTGGCGCAGTTGTGGCGTTCGCTCGTGGCACTCCGATTGCCCTTGCCGTCGCGCTCGTCGGCGTGTTCGCCATCTTCCACGGTCACTCTCACGGCACCGAGGTGGCGTTCGATGCCGGGGCCAGCGCCTATGTTGCCGGCTTCATGCTGGCGACCGCGTTGCTGCACGTCGCCGGGATTGCGCTGGGCTGCGCAATCAGCCGCATCGCCGACAACCGCGCAGCCTACCGGTTCGGCGGCGCGCTCGTCGCACTCGCGGGCTTAGCGATCCTCACGCAGACAATTTGAAGATCAGAGCCATCGCTCGTGCCACATCGTCCCCTCTCCCGCTTGCGGGCAAGGGACAGGAGGGGCATTCAAAAATATAGAGCGCTTAGCGCGCATCAAGTCCCATCGCCAGCACGCGCGCAACGTGAAGCGCCTCGCGCCCACTGCCATGCTTGATCTGATGGCGGCATGAGACGCCGTCGGCGCAGATGAGCGTGTCGGCGCTGGCTTTGCGCACGGCGGGAAGGAGCGAGAGCTCCGCCATCTTGAGCGACACGTCGATGGTGTCGGTGCCGTAGCCGAACGCGCCCGCCATGCCGCAGCAGCTCGATTCGACGGTGTCGAGCGCCAGATCTGGCACGAGGCGCAGCACGTTCTCGACCGCGCCCATGGCAGCGAAGGATTTCTGGTGACAGTGGCCGTGCAATAACGCCCTTTTCGCCACCGGCTTGAGCGGAAGTCTCAGCGCGCCTGCCTTCGCCTCGCGTGCAAGAAACTCCTCGAACAGCAGCGCGTGTGCGGCCAAGCCCATCTTCGCCCTTCAGAAGCGCCGGAATCTCGTCGCGGAAGCCGAGGATGCAGCTCGGCTCAAGCCCGATGAAGGGAATTTCGCGCGCGAGGAACGGCGCGAGCGCGGCGACGCAGCGCGCCGCTTCGCGTCTCGCCTCCTCGATGAGACCTACTGCCAGGAAAGTGCGCCCGCAGCAGAGCGGCCGCTCCCCATCGGGAGGCTTCGGCAGATGCACGCCGTAACCGGCGGCGGCAAGCACGGCGAGCGCGGCCTCGATGT
>VAZQ01000439.1 GCA_005883115.1 Alphaproteobacteria bacterium
GTTCAGCAACGTCGTCGCCTGCAAACGCGCCACAATCGAGAGGAAGCCGGATCTGTGCGAAGCGTTCGTCGGCGGCCTGATGGAGGGACTCAAATACGTCTATTTGAATCCGGAAAAATCAGTCGCGCTCCATCTCGAGAGCGTGAAAGAGTTTCAAGGGGGCAGCGTCGCCAATCAGAAGGTGATTGAGTACGGGCAGGCGGTGAGCACCGCGCTCGGCGTCGTCCCGGCGGTGCGACAACATGGGCTGGGCTACATGGATCCCAATCTTGTCGCCACAACGGCAAAAACGGTCGAGACCTATATGGGGGTCACCAACGCCCCGCCGACGCAGACGCTATTCACGAACAAATTCGTCGGCGCGGTAAAGCTGACCGAGCCGGAATGGGCCGAGGTTGAAAAGCGATCAGAGAAATACCTACCGCGCAAGAGCACGTAGCCCCAGCTCTCGTATCGAGCCCGCCGCGACGGCTCGGGCAATCGCCGCGCTCGTGCGTCAGCGCCGCGACACCAAGAAGGTTTCCCTGCGCTAGTCGCTCGCCCGATCAAACCCTGACGCCGGCCGCAGCTAACAGCGAGCGCGCCCGCGCCCGCTGCTCATCCGAGATCGTCAGCCGCTCGGCAAAGTCGCGGCCGGCCGGACGCGTGGCATCGATGCCCATTTTGGTCAGCGTGAAATGCTCCGGGTCCGAGGTCGGATCGAGAATTGCTCCCTTCGCCCCAGGGATGAAGAAAATATCCTTCTCTGCCCGCATGCGCGTGGCGAGGGCCCACATCACGTCATTGATGTTGAAGATATCGACGTCATCGTCCACGACGATCACGTATTTCGTGTACTGCTCGGTGCCGAGCGTGGCCATGATCGCCATTTGCGGCTCACCTTCGGCGATCTTCTTCATCGAAATGAAGGCCATGAAAGCGCCGCACGTGGTGTGCGGCACGTGCACCGCCCGCACGTTGGGCAGATTGCGGCGCAGCGCGTTGAGGATCTCGCCTTCCCGGGTGATGCAGGAAACCAAGATGTGATCCCGCGACATCCCCGAGGTGACGCTGTGAAACATGGCGTCGCGTCGCATGCGAATCCGATGCGCGACGAACACATTCTGAGTGCTGCGATATGAGGCGTAGCCGGTGAACTCGCTGAACGGACCTTCCGGCTCGTGCACATTGGGCAGGATTTCGCCCTCGATGATGATCTCCGCGCCGGCGGGAACTTCGAGATCGGCGGTCCCGCAGCGGGCGAGCCGATAGGGTTCACCGAACAAGCCGCCGATGATCTCGAATTTTCGCACATGCGGCGGATAGGCGTAGACCATCGAGCCCATGTAATGCAGCGGGTGGGTGCCGAGCGCAACGGCGGCAGGTAGCGCTTGCCCTCGCTCCTCGGCACGGCGATGAAATTCGTAAAGGCGACGGCGCGAGTGCAACGACACGCCGAGCCGGTTCTTGCCCCTGAGCATGAGGCGGTGGAACCCGGTCGTGTCGATGCCGGTCACCGGATCGCGCGCCACAATCTGTCCGGCCGTGATGTAGGGAGCGGCATCGACCACAAATTGCAGCGGGATCGGCAACTTGGTCAGGTCGACGTCATCGCCTTCGAGCACCACGTCTTCCCATGCGCCGCGCCCGACGACTTCGCAGGGAATGTATTTTTGGCAGCGCTCGCGGAATGCGGTTGGCAGATCGGCGGGTTCTACGCCGAGACACGCGGCCAACAGCTTGCGATTGCCGGCAACATTCGTGACGAGCTGCATACCGCTGCCGCGCACGTTCTCGAATACGACAACCGGGCTCTTGCCGGCGTGATCGAGCTCGAACACCAATGCCGTGGCATCGAAACGCAGCTCGATCGGCTCACGAACGCGCAGCAATTCGTCGGGAAATTCGGTTTCGACCAGCCGCAAGAAACCGCGCAGACTTTGAGCATCGCCGTCGATATTTCGTTGCACCAATATCCCCTGCTCGGCCCGCGAACTTGTTCATCGTATACGGGCGTCGCCTCGACGGGAAGCTTGCGAACGCAAATCGAGCACCGCGCCCGAAGATTGGACTTGAATGGATCGGCCAATTGCGCTTGAAGGCGGTTGAACTTCGAGGGAAATCTCCATGCAACCTTCGCGCCTTCTGCCCGTGGCCGCAGCCGTCGTCGCACTCCTTGGCGCGCCGGCGATGGCTTCGGAGCAAGCCTATCCGACCCGGCCCATCCAAGTGATCGTTCCTTTCGCGGGCGGGAGCGCCAGCGATGTGGTCATGCGCATTCTCCTCGACCGGATGGCGAAGTCGATCGGTCAGCCCTTCATCGTGGACAACCGCCCGGGCGCCGGCGGCAATATCGGCACCAATGCAGGAACGAAGGCGCCACCCGACGGCTACACGCTGGTGATGGGCTCGACCGGTCCGATGGCCGCCAACAGGACGCTCTACCACGATCTCGGCTATGACCCCGAGAAGGATCTGGAGCCGATCTCGCTATTCGCGCACTTCCCGATTCTCATCGTGGTGAGCTCGAAGCTGCCGGTCAAATCGCTGACTGAATTCGTGGATTATGCGAAGGCGCGACCGAAACAGCTCAATTACGGCTCGGTCGGTATCGGAAGCTCGCAACATCTCGCAGGTGTCTATTTCGAGCAGGTCACGGGACTGGAACTCACCCACGTGCCCTACCGCAACATTGCGCAATATGTGCCGGACTTGATTGCAGGCTCGGTCCCGTTAGGATTCCAGTGGCTTCCAAACGTCAGCGCGCCGCTGCAGGGCGGTGAGGCAAGAGCCCTCGCGGTCGCGGCGAGCAAGCGCATGACTGCACTCCCCGACGTTGCGACGGCCGCCGAAGCCGGGATCAACAACTACGAGGCGTCGGGATGGCTCGCACTATTGGCCCCGCACGGGACCCCGAAGCCGATTATCGCCAGGCTCAACCAGGAGTTGGTCGCGGCAGTCAAGGATCCGCAGGTCGCCCACAAAATCGTCGAGCAAGGCGCGGAAGGCACCTCGACGACACCCGAGG
>VAZQ01000048.1 GCA_005883115.1 Alphaproteobacteria bacterium
AAATGGCAATCGAGAAGTCCTCGACCGGGCCAAGTGAAAGGTTATGTGCAATGATATTATTGCCGGCAAATTTAAAACTATAATCGAATGCCATGATGTTGAGGGAAAGCCCGAATGGCATTCGGCCATTGGCAATGCCGCCATCGCGTCGCAGGTCCGCAATTTGATATTGTTGATGCTTCAGTACTCGACGCATTTGCCAGGACGTCTGACCTACAACTTCCGACATGGTCATGTTCGGACGAACAGACACGCGTAGCGGCAACACGTTCGAAACCATACCGGGAGTAAATCGCGACACACCGTTGCGAGCTGCGACAGGAAGACCGACAGCCAAATCGTTGGAACTGGTGAGCCGGTGCAGAAAGACCGCTGTCGCCGCGCTTATGATCTGGGCTACAGTTGTGCCGGTTCGATGTGCGGCAGAGCGGAGACACTCCATTCTGCGATTTGGCAGGTGGGCTGTATTGCGGAGGAAACCGCGAGATTCACCCAATGATGGATGGCCAGCCAGGCTCGCAGGCTCAGGGCGGCCGTCCAAGTAGTCCGCCCAAAACTGCCGGTCTAACGCGAATTGATTGGAAGCACGATAAACGGCATCCTGCTCCAGTAGAGCCGCAAGAGAGCCGAACGATCCTTCATTCGTTGTCCGCCCAATGGCAAGCTGCGTGTAGATGTTCGCCACTCGCCGGGCGATCAGCCACATGCCGAACGCGTCCATAATGATGTGGTGATAGCGTGCGTACCAAAAGAAGCGATCAGCTGATGCCTTGAACAAAGCGTATCCGAACAGCGGGCCGCCAGTTGGCCCCACGGGGCGAGCCAAATCAGCCTGCATCCAGGCCTCTGCCACTGCCCGCGGGTCAGCCTCCTCGCTGAGATCCGTGTACGGCATCGTCCACGAGAGCGCAGGACGAACAACCTGCTGCGGCACATCCAAGTGATTAACGATCTGCAGTCGCAGCGCATCCGTTTCGCTCACGACTGTTCGCAATGCTTGCTCAAACAAGCGTGGATCTAAAGATCCATGGATCTCGATATATTCGCCAATATTGTATGCAGAGGCGTACGGATTGATTTGTTGGGCAAACCAAATCCCAAGCTGGGCAGTTGACAGCCGGTACATGCTGCTATTCTGAACCGGCGCCCAGTCTCTTTGCATCCTGTCGCTAAAACTGCGATTGAGATCAGAGACCAATCGAAAAACCCTGTTCAGACCAATTAATCATGATGCAGGAGCGATCGAGCTTCTCAGAAGCTCATTTGTACAGGTAGAAATTCGCATTGTCATGGGTGTAGGAGCGCGGGAACGTCTTGGAATGCAATACAAACGCCTAGTGCGGCATTGCCTTCATATGCTAGAGTATTGGCGGGGTCCTGCATGCGGTCATCCATGCATCAATTTTGGTTGACTCGACCGGATCGCACGATGGGCCCGCGTACACGTGATGGGAAAGGATCCGAAAATGGCACAGGAAACGACTGCCGGTGGCACGGCTGAAAGCAAGGATCCGGGCACGACCGGTTTCGATACAGCTTCGATGACAGACCAGGAGCGCGATGAGGCTGCATCGAAATTAGTCGATCGTTTCTCACTCTGGTCTGGAGCCGCCGGTTTGATCCCGATCCCCATCGTCGACATGGCTGCAGTGGGCGGGGTTCAGCTCCAGATGTTACGCCGCCTGTCGGAGATTTACGGAGTTCCATTTTCCGACAATAGAGGCAAATCGATTATAGCCAGCTTAGCAGGAGCGGTGCTCCCAGCGAGCACTGCGACGACTACCGCGGTAAGCGTGGGAAGCCTGGTAAAGAGCTTGCCTGGATTCGGGACAGCGATCGGAGCGGTCACGATGCCAGTGTTCTCCGCTGGTGCTACCTACGTGATCGGCAAGGTCTTTATTCAGCATTTTGCCTCGGGAGGAACGCTTCTTGATTTTAATCCTCCCGATTATCGTGAGTTCATTAAGGCTCAAAAAGAAAAATTGAGCGCCCGCTCTGCCGCGCCATCCGCCTCTCCTGCTTCCACGACCCGCGGTACGAGCAAGGGCGCAGGGATCAGCAGTCCTTGATGGCTGTCGGGTTCCGAACCCATACCGAAGACCGCATAGATAAGCCTGGGCACAAATAAGAGATCGTGACGTAATGACGGTGGCGATCGTCGTTATAATTTACATCGTATTCTGTATTCTAACCGGACTCTGCGGCAGCCAACGCCGGATGGGGTTCTTTGGCACATTCATAATGTCACTTTTTCTCACTCCCATTGTGATGCTAATCGTGCTGAAATTAACCGCGCCATCAGAACGCGTCGAATGGCGTCAACGCTCGCAGAGCGACTAACGTCTGCTGCCTTGAAGGCGGCTTTTCTGCGCTCGTGTTGACGCAGGACGGGTGCAAACGGACAACGCCGTAGCAATGTCTTTCTTCGGGCTCGTTCGCCGTGAAATGTACGGCTCCCTCAATCGGCTGATTGTCATATCGGCACTGGGAGGCATTAGCACCGCCGCGATTCTGACGGCGATCAATTCCGGCGCTCAAGCTGCCGACAAGGGGAGCGTCAGTCTTTGGTCGGCAACGCTCTTCGTTGTGGCATTATTTCTTTTCGTTAAGACCCAGCACTATATTTTGATCACGGCGACTGCCGAGATCGAAGCGATCATTCATAAACTGCGGCTGCGCCTGATGGATCACGTGCGGCACTCCGAGCTTCTTCCGCTGGAATCCATCGGTCGTGGCGAAATCGTTAGCGCTATCACAAAGGAGACCTCAACGCTGACTCAAATGAGCAACACGCTCGCGTTTGCAGCGCAGGGAGCGGTTCTCATCTTCTTCGTCGCAATGTACGTCGCGTATTTGTCGCTCCTGGCCTTCGGGTTGAGCATCATTATTGTCGGCGTGGCAGGAGTGCTGTTCCACGCGAAGAGTCGCCAGCTGGCCATGGCCTCGCATGAGGCCTCCAATTTGGAACACCGGCTGTTTGATCGCCTGATGGACCTGTTGAACGGCTTCAAAGAGGTAAGGCTCAACAGTTCACGAAGCGAGGCCTTATTTGACGACGTTGTCGAAGTCTCGCGAGCTGCGGCTAATATCAAAATACGCGCCCAGAGCGAGACGTTTAAGCGAATGGTGTTCTTGCAAAGCGCCTTATACGGCTTGCTCGGCGCGATAGCGTTTGCGGTCCCAACATTCGGTGACGCATTGGGAACAGAGACGGTTACGAAGACGATAACCGCGCTCGTGTTTGTTGTTGGTACGTGCTTTGGTCTCGTTCAGGCGATACCAATCATGAGTGCCGCGAATACAGCAGCCGACAATATCGAGCGGCTGGAGGCTAGGCTACTCGCCACGATTCCGAAAGCACAGATTGAGGTGGTGGAGCCTCCAAAGCGCTTCCAAAAGATCGAGATGCGCAATGTAGTGTTTCGGTACCTGGATAAATGGTCCGACGCCGTTTTTCAGGTCGGCCCGATCGACTTCACTTTGCTTTCGGGCGAGTTGGTGTTCATCACCGGCGGCAATGGATCGGGTAAATCGACACTCCTGAAGTTGCTCGCGGGGCTGTACAAGCCTGATTCAGGCGAAATCAGTTTCGATGGCATGCGAGTCAATGACAGCACGCGGCAAACATATCGCGAGCTAATCTCCGCCATCTTTCCTGATTACCACCTTTTTGAGAAACTCTATGGCATGCCCGATCCGGATCGAGCGGAGGTCAATCGTCTTCTGACGGAATTTCGATTACTGGACAAGACGCGCCTCACTGACGGCCAGTTTAGCACCCTCGATCTCTCGGCCGGACAGCGCAAACGTCTTGCGCTCATCGTGAGCTTATTGGAAAAACGGCCGATTCTGTTGCTGGACGAATGGGCCGCCGATCAAGATCCGGAATTTCGGCGTAAGTTCTACTACGACCTGTTGCCGGAGTTGAAACGAACCGGTCAGACCGTGGTAGCGATAACGCACGATGACCGCTACCTCGACGAGATGGACTTGCCGGCTCGTAGGTTGCGGATGGAAGACGGACGTTTTGTCGCACAGCAGACGGTGGAGAGCAGCTAAGCAAAACCTATGAGTGGTCACATGGGGTGCGCGCGTCCATGGCCATGCTCGCTGCCCTTTTTATCGTAGGAGCGCCAACAGCGCCGTTTGTTTGCCGTTCGAATAATCGCCAACGACGGCAAGACACTCACCGCAATACGGGTAAAAACGCCAGCGCCACTATGTGTGCTGCGATTGAAAACCGCAATTCGAGGATCCGGCCATTGCGGGTAGTGGCTTTGCGGTCGAGGAAATTAACTTCAACATCGTGATGATCAAGGAAGGTTCGATCGAGCGGATAAACAGCCTTATATACAGCTTCCTTGGCAACAAAGAGCAGCCGCCCACGGTAGGGATCATCAGTATCTATTGTTAGCCGCTCGCGCGGCGTCGCCACCAGGCCCAGCAACTCGGCCGGCAATGATTCGGCGGGCTCGATGTCGATTCCTATCCCGCCTATGTCACTGCACATCCCGACCGCTGCAACTGCGACGCTAGAGTCGTGGGCCAGGGAGCCGGTAATGCCTGTGGGCCATGTCGGTGCTCCCCCTGAACCTCTCGGCAAGGCGCATTCAGGTTGCCCCAATCGCCTGAGGAGCTGGCGTGCGACAATCCGAGCGGCGCCGCTAGCACGTCGCACCTTATCGACGCTCGAGGCCAAGGGAGGAATTTCCTCCGGCCATAATGCGTTTTCATCACCTCGAGAGATCAAACGATGGCCAACCATGATGCCCGGAAATGACAGGGCATCGATTGCTACCTGAAGCGAGGGATTGGCAGTCACGATTGAGTCTTGGCGGGATTTCTCAGCGGCTCGGGGAAACTCATTACATATGTGTGGCAGATGCCACAATGGAATGAGCGTCGGTGGCAACCCCACCCTGCCGAGTTCACGCAGCTCGACAGGGGGGCCTGCCTGAGGCGTTCATCACGGACGCATATAAAGTCAAATGGCCTTATTTACTGTCAATTATTGTTTGTCGTGACGGCCCGGCTGGTTCTATAGAACGAAGGACAGCCTAATACTTTCGAAGATTGGCGGCCTCTTGCCGGACGGAATCGAGACCATATCGAAGCGATGGATCGGCGCAGCTGTTGGGCGCAAGGAGGACGAAGCGCTCCTGACCGGTCAGGCGCGTTTCATCGATGATCTCTATCCGATCCCTGGACTCTGCTTTGCCGCGATCTTGCGTTCACCCCATGCGCATGTGCGCATCAGACGGATCGATGTGGAGCGGGCGCACCAGCTGCCTGGCGTTCGGCAGGTCATCACCGGAAAAGACGTCCTGGAACTAATCGGGCCACTTCCGAGCGTCGTGAAGGCCCCCCTGCCGTACTATCCAATAGCGATCGATAAGGCACGATACGTCGGCGAGCCCATTGCGGTGGTGGTCGCCGACACGCGTTATAACGCAGAGGACGCGTGCGAGCTGATTGACACTGAGTACGAAGTGCTTCCGCCAGTGACGGACTTGCGAAGCGCGACAGAGCGCGATGCGCCGGTAATCCATGAGGCGGTTGGATCGAACGTCATAAGCCGGCGCAGCTTCAGCTACGGCAATCCGGAAGGTGCCTTTGCCGCCGCTGATCGAGTATTCGAATTTTCGTATTCGCTTCCTCGCTATGCATCCACTCCGATCGAGACGTTCGGGGTAATCGCGCAGTTCGAACGGGCCCCGGACCGGTACACGGTATGGTCGAACTTCCAAGGACCTTTCGTGGTCCAGCCGCTCATGGCCAACGCATTGCGCGTGCCCGGACATCGGCTTCGTCTAATCACGCCACCAAGCAGTGGTGGAAGCTTCGGCATCAAGCAGGCGGTCCTGTCGTACATTGTTCTTCTGGCAGCGGTCAGCCGCAAAGCGGGCGTGCCCATCAAATGGATCGAAGATCGCGCCGAGCATCTTACCGCTGCCTCGGCTTCGAGCGACCGCTTGGGAACGGTTGCCGCCGCGTTCACAAAAGATGGCGAGCTCACAGGATTGCGGTTCAGGAACACCGCAAACATGGGGGCCTATGTCCGCCCACCTGAGCCGGCCTCGCTCTATCGCATGCACGCTGCATCGAATGGCTGTTATCGGGTAAAGAACATTTCCATCGACAACGAACTCGTCGTCACTAACTCCACGCCCGTGGGGCTTAATCGAGGATATGGGGGACCACAGTTCTATTTTGCCCTCGAACGGATCATGGAAATCGCAGCGCGCGGGCTAGACATCGATCCGGCGGAGCTACGCCGTCGCAATTTCGTCCCCACTGGGGCCTTCCCTTACAAAGCGCCGGCGGGCGCGGTCTTTGACGCGGGCGACTATGAAGCGGCGCTATCGGAGTTGTTGAGGATCGCTGGGTACGAAGAACTCAAGGAGCGGCGCGCTGCAGCGCGTCGCGCAGGACGGGCGTTTGGGATCGGGCTAGCAGCAGGTGTAGAGCCGTCCGGCTCGAATATGGCGTATGTTTCGCTTGAGCAGACGCCGCAAGAGCGCCGCCGAGCTGACCGCAAGTCAGGTGCAAATGCGAGCGCCGTAGTCGCTGTCGACCCGAGCGGGCAAGTCACCGTGCGCTTGTGCAGTTGCCCAAATGGCCAGGGCCACGCGACGGTTGCAGCGCAGATCGTAGCGGACACGCTCGGGCTTCATCCCGACGACATTCACGTGGTCACCGAGATGGACACGCTGACGAGCCCCTGGTCGATCGCCTCGGGCAATTATTCGAACCGTTTTGCGGCCATTGTTGTCGAGGCGGTGGCGAAATGCGCAGAGCAAGTGGCGCAGAAAATCAGGTTACTTGCCGCTGCTGCCCTGGATGCGACTGCCGATGAGATCGAGCTGCATGAAGGTTATGCGCGGGTACGCGGTCAATCCAACAGGGGATTGCCGTTTCGCAAGGCGGCGTCGCGCGCGCATTGGGATCCGGCTGGTCTGCCCGATGCTATTGGTCCTGGACTTCATGAATGCGCCATCATCTCGCCTCCGGTCTTGGACCCGCCGGATGATGAAGATCGGATTGCGTCGGCGGTCACCTTCGGTTTTGTGATTGATCTGGCGGCAGTCGAGATCGATCGCAACACGGGCGCGATCCGCATCGACAAATACGCTTCGGTTCACGACGTCGGCACGCAGCTTAATCCTAAAATCGTAGAAGGCCAGGTGCACGGCGGATTTGCCCACGGTCTGGGCGCGGCCCTGTTCGAAGAGTTGGCTTACGACGATCAAGGCAATTTTCTCACGGGCACTTTTGCCGATTATCTCTGTCCGACGGCCGTCGAGGTTCCGCAGATCGAGATCGGCCACGTGGAAACACCTTCTCCGGCCAATGCGCTCGGCGCGAAGGGAATGGGCGACGGCAGCTCGATGCTAACCCCCGCCGCCATAACAAATGCCGTCGCGGATGCCCTTGGACGCGACGACATCTCATTGCCGCTGAACCTGCAGCGCGTCTGGGCCTTTGCCAACGGGCACGATGCGACGACAAAAAGCCGTCCGGCAATCTCGTCGATCCGACCAGCGGGGCGGGCTGTAGGCGAGATGTTGACCGGGAGCGGGAAAATCACTCTCTTTGCTCCCGTGCAGGAGGTATGGCGACGTCTTCTAGATCCGAGCGAGCTCGCTGCCAGCATCCCTGGGTGTAGCAGCCTCACCCAGGACGAAATCGATCGCTACTCAGCTCGGGTCACGATCGGCATTGGCGCGATTCGCGGCACGTACCACGCGCAGATCGAGCTGCGCGACAAGAACGAAGGAAGCTCGCTTCGACTCCTCGGGAAAGCCATCGGACCGTTGGGATTCGGGTCAGGATCTGGCTTGGTGACGTTGCAACCCGAGACAGGCGACCGCACTCGCCTCGAATACAGCTACGAAGCCGAGGTGGGAGGCAAGCTCGCCGCAGTCGGCCAGCGCATGCTCGGCAGTGTGATGCGTTATCTCATCGGTCAATTCTTTCGCTCGCTCGAACGGCGGATGAGACCGGCAGCTCGACTAGATTGGCGGAGTTGGTGGCTGAGATTCCGGCGACACGGAAGCGGAGGCGAGGCATGAAGCCGGTAGCCTTCGACTATTATCGGCCGCAGACGCTATCAGAAGCACTCGAACTCCTGGCGGATAAGGGCGATGAAGCAGTGATCCTTGCGGGCGGCATGACACTCGGGCCGATGCTCAACCTGAGAATCGTTCGCCCGCGTGCGGTGATCGACATTTCGCGTATCGAAGCGCTGCAGACCATTTCAGTAACGGGTAGCGTCGTGGTGACCGGCGCTGGACTCACACAAAGCGAGGCGCTGAGCTCGGAGATCATTGCACGGGAGGTGCCGCTACTTGCGATGGCGCTGCCGTGGGTGGGTCACTTCCAGACACGCAATCGCGGAACGCTCGGTGGGTCGGTAGCCCACGCCGATCCGAGTGCGGAAATTCCACTTGCGCTCGTCGCATGCGGCGGAACCGTCGTGCTGCAATCTCGTTGGGGACAGCGACGCATTGGCGCGCGCCAGTTCTTTGTCGGCGCGCTGGTGACGCAGCGTCGGCCGGACGAAATGATAATGGCGCTGGAGTGGCCGCGCTCTGCGCCCGATGCTGGCCACGCTTTCAGTGAGATCGCTCAGCGGCATGGGGATTTCGCGATCGCGGCTGCAGCGTGCACGGTTCGCCTCGCGAAGCCTGATCGCGTGGAGCAACTAGTCGTCGGCATCGGCGGAGTCGAAGATCGGCCGGTTGCGATTGACGTGAGCAGCTTTCTCGGGCAGGCGCCTGGAGAGATGGCGGCGAAGCTGTCGGAATACGCCGCCGCTAGCGTTAGTCCAATGGACGACCGCTCGGCAAGCGCCGCTTACCGAACAGCGCTCACGAAGGTGCTTGTCGAACGTGCAGTGAACAGCGCACTTAGCATCGCCCGGCTGCAAAGGGGCCGGTTGCAATGACAATCCTGCATCGTGCAGCCGGCGAGCGCTTTACGCTCGAGCTGATATTGAATGGGCAACGTCGATCTGGTCAGGCGGAGCCTCGGATGCTGCTCTGCGATTTTTTACGTCATGAACTGCATGCCTTCGCGGTTCACGTCGGCTGCGAGCATGGCGTATGCGGAGCTTGTACAATTCTGATTGAGGGACGAGCAGTCCGCAGCTGCACGCAATACGCTGCGCAGGCAGACGGCGCCGATATCGTAACGGCGGAAGGCCTCGCGCCACCGGGGACGCTCAATGAGGTGCAGCGTGCCTTCATGAAACATCATGCGCTGCAATGCGGGTTCTGCACTCCAGGCATCCTCTGTTCCGTCGCGCACTTTCTGAGGCAAACGCCCGAACCAGACGAGCGGCGGGTCCGCGAGATGCTTTCCGGCCACATCTGTCGGTGCACGGGTTATACATCGATCGTTACGGCAATTCTCGAAGCCGCGGCAATGATGAGGAAGGGTTCATGACTGGGGATCTTGCAATGCGTCCGGCCTGACGGCATTGCGAGATCGCCTCGGTAAGCGACGTCATGCTGAAGGTTGGAACAAGCCGGCTATCAGGAATGTCTCGGCGCATGTCGAAACGCAGAACATTGCGCAGTAAGCTGAGAAAGCTACGATGAAAGAAGCTTGATGAGCAAGGATTACGCTGAAAGCCGCGCGGCCATTTTGCGAAATCTCGACGGCGTGCACTACGAAGTTGACCCAAAAAGGAAAGTCGGCTTCCTCTGGCTCGACCGGCCACCGCTGAATGTCGTTTCCTATCGTGGGCGCAGTCAGATAGCCGCTATCATAGAAAGCTTCGGCACGGATGCGGACGTGCGCGTCGTCGTGATCCGCGGGAAAAATGGCGTGTACACCTCGGGCGGCGATGTCAAGGCCTTCCCGCACATCGAGCGTGACGGCATGTCCCATCTGGCATGGAATATCGCCGCACCAGAGCGTTGTCCGAAGCCCGTCATTTGCGTCCTCGAGAAATACGCCATGGGCGTCGGTCTCGAACTAGCGATGGCATGCGATATTCGCATCGCCACGAGGGATACGATTCTAGCGCTTCCTGAAGTCACCCTCGGCCAAATCCCCGGCAGTGGTGGCACTCAGCGAGTGGCGCGCATAGCCGGATTGACCCGAGCAGTAGACATGATCATGCTCGGCCGCCGCATCTCTGCGCCGGAGGCACACGGCTGGGGGTTGATCACACGGGTTGCCGATGACACAGCCGGGCTCGAGCACGTCCTTGACGCTCTCATCAACACACTGACAAACATGTCGCCGCTCGCGCTCAGAACAGTCAAGCGTGTGTTGAACACGTCTTATGACACGAGTCTGAACGCGGGATTCGAGGTCGAGGGGCACGCATACGAGAAGCTTCGCGAAAGCAGTGATTATAAGGAGGGCATCGCAGCGTTCACCGAGAAGCGTAAGCCCAATTTCAGTGGCACCTGAGTATGTCAGCGGCCCGAGTAATATGACGCAGAATGGCTGTATGGCGCGGGATCGGATGACGTCGTGGCCGGACCTGATCTTCGAAAAGTTGCGTGAATTCGGTATTCGTCACGTCGCATATGTCCCCGACGCCGGACTCGCACGACTGATTGAGTTATGTCAGGCCGCCGATGACATGGAGCCGACGGTCCTTACAACGGAAGAAGAAGGTATCGGTATTTTGGCCGGCGCCTGGCTTGGCGGGGAGCGCGGCGCCCTGCTCATGCAAAGCAGCGGCGTCGGAAATTGCATCAACGCTCTTTCGCTCGCGAAAGTCTGCGGTTTCCCGTTGCTGATGATCGTTACCATGCGTGGCGAGTGGGGCGAAATGAATCCCTGGCAGATCCCGATGGGTCAGATTACAGGCAAAACCCTCCAGCTCGCCGGCGTGATCGTTTACGAAGTGACAAAACCGGAAGCAGCAGCCCCCACCGTAGAAGCGGCCGCACGCATCTGTTTCAACGGCGGACTCGCGGTCGCGATTCTGCTCTCGCAGCGCATGCTTGGCACAAAACTTTTCAAAGATTGACGGATGGAAGAAGAGAACAAGCTGCCGCGTCGCGCCGCGATCGCTCAAATCCTGGCGGAACGCCAGGACACGCTGGTGGTAACTGGGCTGGGCTCGCCGACGTATGACTGCGCGGCAGTGGGCGATCATCCTCTCAATTTTTATCTCTGGGGCGCAATGGGCAGCGCTGTTACCGTGGGATTGGGATTGGCGCTGGCGCAGCCGAAACGGCGCGTCTTGGTCGTTACTGGCGATGGTGAAATGCTGATGGGCCTCGGAGCGCTTGCGACGGTGGCTATGAAAGGACCGAACAATTTGTCAATTCTGGTTATCGACAACGAGCACTACGGCGAAACAGGAATGCAACAGACCCACACCAGTGCGGGGGTTGACCTTGCCGGGATCGCGCTCAGGTGTGGCTTTCCGCAGAGCGTGACCGTCAGGCAGCAAGCCGATCGATCTTATACATGGCCAAGGGTCCAGTTGTCGTTGTACTGAAAGTTTCGTCTGCACGCGACCCGCTTGTGCTGCCACCGTGGGATGGAGCGCTCCTGAAGTCGCGTTTCCGGCAGGCCGTGCTGGGACCGCAGGTCTTCTAAAGCTCGAGCCCATTTACAAGACGACTCTTTGATTGCGCCAAACAGTAGTTTCTTTGATTGCGCCAAACAGTAGTTGAATCGCAGTAGTGCAACTCGCCACATCCGCCTCATTCCGGTATCTTTCTGAGCCATTGGGATGCGGGCATATCTCAAATGTTGACAAGGTTCGCCGCTCGAGCAAGTTGGATAAATCCTGCTGCAATGCATAGGACCGACAAGCCCTGCATCACTCGCAGCATAATCTGTCGTCCTTGCTTCTCGCCCAGATGACACAGCAATTCGATGGTGCCGAACCAGGTAATCGCGGTTCCCATAAAGAATCCTGCGAGAAGAGTAATGCCACTCTCGGATCCTATGCCAAGAATTGCGAAGACCGCCCCAATCGCGATCAGGTTCTCCGGATGGGTCACGCTTGCCGACAACGCTATCAGACTCGCTAGTCCTGTCCCGATGTAGGTCCATTTCTCGGGCTGCGCCGTGGCTTGTTGTGGCAGTCCCAAGAGCACGCTTCGGCTCACGACGAACAGAAGCACAATCCCGGCAACAATCAGGACGGGACCTTGAAATAGCGGATTCTTGAGCATCTGAAGCGAAGCGATTGCACCCCCGAAAAGATCGGTTACAAGAAAAAAGACTGCAGCGACAATCAGATCACCAATCGCGCTGCCCGCAACGATGGCAAGCACCATTGCTCGTCGTTGTTGGATGCGAAGATGTAGGCACCACACAGCAACCGGGCCTGCTGGGAACCCGATGGCGGCCCCGGCGACGAGTCCCAGCAGCCCGTTGTGGAGGCTTCCCAGTCCGATTGCGTCTATCAGATAGGGAAAAATGCCGATCGCGCAGGATAGCGCCAGCGTCGCCGCCATTCCAACGTTGAAGCAGAACATAGCGATGCCGGCGACGACGGCGATCCCCAGCGCCCACATATCCGCGCTTGCAAAATTCGGAAGGTTAAAATCGAGCCCAAAGGCGCTAATCGGCTCAGCCTCCAGAAATAGGGTTCGTGTGCCGAACCTAATCGCGAACGTAAGGACGACACCGAGAACCCCACCGGTGACGGCGCTCAACGTGGCATTGATGAGCCTGTTGTCGCGAAATGTTTCGATGAACGGCCCGACGAGAAAAATCCACAAGAACGTCGGAATGGAAATGATCCATATGCTGAGCAGCCCGCCCAGGGTACCTGCCAATAGAGGCGGCAACATACCCGGATTTCGATATGCCGCTAGGAACCCGACAAACTGCTGAAAGAGAATGACCGGTCCAGGAGCCAATTCAGCCAGCGCGAGACCGTCCAAGGCCTCGTTGCGGGTGAGCCAGCCGTACGGCTCCACTGCATGCGCCGCGACATAACTGTTAACGGCATACGGCCCGCCGAGGGATAACGCCGCCATTTTGCTAAACAGGATTGCGATCTGAGTGAATACGTTGTCCAAGCCCAACGCAGCAATTAGCGCGGCGATAGGGATGAACCACAGTGCAAGCCACAGCACTGCAATGCGAACGAGACGGCTCACGGTGGGCCGGATGTGTTCCGGCAGATCGTCTTGGCGGCGTCCTTCGGCATGCCTGAATGCCGGAGGCGTCATTTCGCCTGGAACCGTGAAAAAACCAAGGAGGCCAGCAAAGAAGCCGGTCAGTGCAGCTCCAATCACTACAAGCACGAAGGACAGATCAAAGAAGAATGTTCCAATAAAAGCCAATGCCGCGAGCGCAATCATGAGTTGGGTTCGCAGCACCTGTCTTGCGACTCGGATCGTCGCCT
Organism: Alphaproteobacteria bacterium; assembly: GCA_005883115.1. Lineage (GTDB taxonomy): Bacteria > Pseudomonadota > Alphaproteobacteria > Rhizobiales > Xanthobacteraceae > VAZQ01. The sequence continues at coordinate 13,340 of VAZQ01000048.1, forward strand.
CAATCACGATGACCAAGATGGCTGGCTTTAAACCGTAAAGCAGCACCTCGCCTATAGTGGAATCGCCGCCAGTTACGTATCCGTAGCTCAGCGCCATCATACAAATCATGCCGGGCACGAGGACGAGTCCGCCTGCAAGCATGCCGCCCAGGACACCATGCTTTATCCAGCCGACATATGCCGCGAGCAGCTGCCCCTCAGGCCCTGGCAACGCCAGGCAATAATTCAGGGCATTGAGAAATCTGTTTCGGGAAATCCAGCGCTTCTCCTCGACGAGAATGCGATACATCGCAGCAAGCTGCACGGCAGGACTTCCGAAACTGAGCAGAGCAATGCGCGGCCAGACGCTGAGGGCCTGGGGTAGACTCAGCCCAGCGACTCTCGTGCGGGAAAGATTTTCGACGGTTCTCTGCAGAGGTCTTGCCCAATCACTTAATGTCGGACGAGAAAACCAGAAGGCTTATTCCTGCCGGGTGAACCCGCAGGAAAGATGGCTTAGCAGTCCCCAATAGCTTCCCGACATGTAGCACGCCATTCTGGAGGAGATCACCACCGCCCAAAACGCGCGCTCGGGTCGGGATGAGCCCGCGAGGGCCTCCTGCGCAGCATCGCCCCGCGCGGCTATCCTCCAAGCTTCGCCCAAGCACCGCCGTCCGACATACACACCTCACAACCGGCGCAGTGATAGCACAGCCATTGCCGGGCCGGTATCGGCATGCGATTGGATGGGCTCGAAGCCGCTGATCGAATCGCCTGCAGGGGCAGCGCGGATCGACTATACGGAACGCATATGACGAAAACGTCCCACCTTTGCACCATTGCCATCGTCGTGTTGTGCATGGCCAGAACGGCGCTAGCGGCTGATAGGCCGGCCTGGCCTGCGACGCTGCCGGTGTATGACCACATCGTTATTGTGATCGAAGAGAATAAGAACTTTGAGCAAATCCTGGGCGGCAGGTCTGAGGCGCCGTACTTGAGGAAATTGGCGGCGGAAGGCGCGAGCTTCGAGCGCATGTTCGCCGAAGAACATTTCAGCCAAGGCAATTATTTCTGGCTGTTCTCCGGCAGCAATCAGAATGTCGGCTTTGTCGATCGGGTCCCCAGTAAAGCCAATCACCCCGATTATCCGTTCAGGTCTAGCAATCTCGGCGAGCAACTCATCAAGAAGGGCCTCTCGTTCAAGGGATATTCGGAAAGCCTGCCCAATATCGGCTCGGCGGTTGAGTTCGACCCACCGAATTGTCGCGCCGAGCAATGCGTTTATGCGCGAAAGCATGTCCCCTGGATCAGCTTCGCGAATGTACCTAACGGAACGACAGTCGAGACCTCGTCCAATCTGCGGTTTGCCGACTTCCCTAAAGATTATACTACGCTGCCCACCGTCGCCTTCGTCGTCCCGAACTTGAACAACGACATGCATAACGGCAAGCCGGCTCAAAGCATCCCTACTCGATGATTACTATCAGTGGGCAAAAACGCACAACAGCCTTCTCATTGTTACTTTTGACGAGAATGACGACCAGTCCGGTTATACCGGGCTCACCAATCCGCTCATTGGACCAGATCCGCGATACCCGCCCAGGTACAACCGCCTGCTACGCGACATTCAGAATCGAATCGTCACAATTTTCGCTGGGGCGCATATAAAGCCGGGTTCATATTCCGAAGGGAGAGGAATCACGCACGTGAATATTCTGCGCACACTGGAAGCAATGTACGGGCTGCCTAACTCCGGCGCACAGCAGCCCAACGCAGCAGGCGGTGACATTGCCGATGCAACAATCATCACTGACGTTTTCGAGTCCCAGCGATAGGCAGCTGGATTCGAGAGCCGAAAGCGCAGGAATCAGTATCATTCCTCGGCACGGGTTTTGACGAGCCGAGATTTAACTTGCCGGGCTGCGGACCAGTTTCTCATATAAGGCCACAGACTATTTGCAGGCTCGTTCGCGCTGGATGGTTCCGCAATAGGACATGGTGGCGGCGTCCGTGAATGGAGATTCGGCATGACGTACCGTTCGTTTACCCGGCTCAGCGCATTGCTGATTGCTCTCGCTGTCGCGTTAGCCGCGATTTTTCCGCCGGCCCACTCGGCCGAAGAGAATCGCAAGGTAACGGTAGTGTCATTCGGACTTTTCGGCGGTCAAGGCGTTTTCCGCAGCGAGGCGAACGGCGCAGCGGAAGTCGTCACAGCCCGGTTCGGAGCCGGCCCGGTCGTCGTACGATTCAATACCAAGAGGGGCGGCAATGCGACCATCGAAACGCTCGCTGAAACGTTGCAGACGCAAGCAAGAAGCATGAACCGAGATGACGACATTCTCTTTGTCATCTTGACCTCGCACGGCTCCCCCGACGGCCTTGCTATCAATGCAGGAAAGCTAGCTGAGACCCTCAAACCGTCCAGTCTCGCCGAGATGCTCGAGCGAACCGGCGTACGATATAAAGTGGTTGTGATTTCTGCTTGCTACTCCGGCGTCTTCATCCCGCGCATCGCCAACGCCGATACGCTTGTGATCACCGCGGCGGACGCCCACCATCCGTCATTCGGTTGTGAGGACCGAGCCAAATGGACCTATTTCGGCGACGCATTCTTCAATATTGCGCTGCGCCAGACGAAAAATCTGAAAGAGGCTTTTCTTCTCGCGCGCGCTATCGTTTCCAAGCGAGAACTCCACCAGCGCTTTGAACCCTCTAATCCGCAAATGGCAGGAGGGGCGAATGTGGAGCCGCTGCTTGCAGCCCGACCATGAAGCTTGGGAAATCCCATCTGCTGGGCGTTAGGCCGGCATGGATTCCAGTAATATGATGAGACGAATCTATTTTCTTAGAGCTCGCTCGACGGGAATGTAACAAATCGAAGCGGCGTTCTTTATGCAACAATCGTCTCTGCAGTTGATCGGCCGCGCCGTACTCCTGACGAACTTGGTTCTCGCGGCGATTTGGATCTTGCGGCGCTTCTTGCCCGCGCTTGCATGGGCAGGTGTCTTGGCTTTCGCAACTTGGCCTGTTCGCGAATGGCTGATCCGCAAACATATAAGGCCATCGATCACAGCGATTTTGCTCGCTCTTTTTATCGCCCTTTTGATTGTCGGCCCACTCATTTTGATGGCCGTTCAGCTGGCGAGGGAGGCGAGGGTGGTTGTTGAAACCGTGCGCGAGCTGGGAGAAGCCGGTCTCGGCACACCAGACTGGGTGCCGCAAATTCCTATTCCTGTTATTGGAATATATCTCGCGGCCTGGTGGCGGGATCACTTGGCCGATCCCGAGGCAGCCAAAGAGCTCTTGGGCCAAGCCGAATCCCTAGACATCATCCACTGGACGCGAAGCCTCGGCAGCGAAGCAGTCGGGCGCTCAGTGACTCTCGCATTTACGATACTGACACTCTTCTTCGCGTATCGGGACGGTCCAATGCTCGCTAAACAGAGCCGAATCGTCGCCGATCGTCTCTTCGGCCCATCCGCCGAGCGTCTCGGCGAAGAAGCCATTGTTGCGATACGTGCAACCGTCAACGGCCTTGTTCTGGTCGGGTTGGCGGAAGGAGCGGTGCTCGGCGCGGCCTATGTGGTGGCGGGCGTGAGCCATCCTGTTCTGTTCGGTTTCGCAACAGGGCTGCTCGCAACCGTTCCGTTTGGAGCACCGCTCGTCTTCGTGATTGCCTGCTTCACCCTCATCGCTCAGTCCCGGATGACCGCTGCGATTTTGCTCTTCTTCTTCGCGTCAGCCGTGGTTTTCGTCGCCGATCATTTTATTCGTCCCGGTTTGATCGGTGCGTCAACTCGCTTACCTTTCCTATGGATTCTGCTTGGTATCTTCGGCGGGTTGGAGACATTTGGCCTGATTGGATTGTTCATCGGACCAGCGATCATGGCGGCTGTCCTGGCAATCTGGCGGGAAGGCGCCAAACCGCAGGCGCGGCCTTAGTTCCCGCCCGCGGCCCAAGCTGATTTACCCTGCAGTCCGGCGGATATGACGACACGTGTGTCGCGAGTCGGAGATCCCACCGTGGCGCAGCGGCGATGATGGAACGCGGTCTCTAGGTGATATCCCCTCAACGCTTGTAGAGTCCCATGATGGCTGCCCTGGCCAGCGTATTGAAATGGAGTTGAAATCCGATGACAGCCGCCGAGGTATCCGCCGTCACCGGCAGCCGGTCCACCCCAACCGCGAATACCGTGAACAGATAGCGGTGCGGGTGATCGCCCGCGGGGGGACATGGACCACCATAGCCGGGAGTGCCGAAATCAGTTCGGGTCTGTAACGCTCCCTGCGGCAGCTTCGCGCTCTTCGAATTGCCGGCGTCTACAGCAAGCTCCGTCACGCTGGGAGGAATGTTCACCACCAGCCAGTGCCAAAACCCACTGCCCGTGGGCGCATCCGGATCGAAACAGGTGACCGCGAAGCTCTTCGTCTCGGCGGGGGCTCCCGACCAGGCCAGATGTGGCGATTGATTGTTGCCCTGGCAGCCGAAGCCGAAATCAGCGGACAGAATATGCGCGTTGGCGAGATAATCGCCGTCGCTGAAGCTGTCGCTCCTGACCGTGAATGTCATACCTATCTCCTATTCGGCAGTCGTACGTGAATGTGTGCTTGCGCCGTGCCGTTGCTTTCAAAAATTCATCAGCGTACCGTCACATTGAGCACGAGCAGGAGGACAGCAATGGCGCAAGAACCGCTCGCGACAAAGGGCAACTTTCTGCATATCTATGATTTCCACGTGATCAAGGGCAAAGAGGAAGAATTTATCCGTTCATTCGAGGAATTCGACTATTCAGACGGCAACCCTATGCACAAGTCTCGGGCGCAAGTGAAGGACGGCGTCCTGTGTCGCGACACCCAGAATCCCCAACGGTTCTTCCTGATCGCGGAGTGGTCCGACATCGAAGAGCACGCGCGCATCCGAAAAGTGCTCGCCAACGAAATCAAGCCGCAATTCATAAAATATATTGAGGGTGGGACTTTCATACCGAAATACGTCGAAGTGGTCTCATCAACCCCAGACGAGATTCTCAATCGGGCCGCTGCCGCGCAGTAGAGAGCCATCGGCTGTTTCGAGAGCGCACGCGATGGCATGGCAAAGGATTGCATCCCTCAGCGAAATCGCCGTTGATGCCGTTTTGGGCGTGGATGTGGACGGCTCGCGCGTCGCGCTCTATCGGCTGGCGAACGAGGTCTTTGCCACGGCGGGAATCTGTACCCACGCCATGGCGCTATTGAGCGATGGCTTCGTCGAGGACGGCAACATCGAGTGCCCGCTACATCAAAGTCAATTCGATATTCGTTCGGGCAAGGCGCTGTGTGCCCCGGCGACAGAGGATCTGCGCACCTACGCCGTGAAACTCGATGGCGACGAGATCCTCATCGATATGGAGCAGCAGGCCGAGTTTACGCAGGCCATCCCCAAGCCGATGCCGGATCGCCAAGCCGCGCGCCCGGTCACCGATACTCAGACGATCAGCGCAACGAATTCCGACCCTGAGCTCGCGCTGATGAAACGGTACGTGTGGCCGACGGAGGGCCTCACGCGCATCCCCGACTGGGTGTACACGGATCAGACTATCTACGAGCGCGAAGTCGAAAAGATTTTTCACGGGCGCACCTGGAACTATGTGGCCTTGGAATGCGAAGTCCCCAATCCCGGAGACTTCATCCGTTCCAATGTCGGTCCAACGCCCGTGGTCGTCGTGCGCGCGGCCGACTGCTCTATCAATGTGTTCGAGAATCGCTGTTCGCATCGCGCCGCAGAATTCTGTCGCGAGCTCAGCGGTAACACCAAAGAATTCGTCTGCCCCTACCATCAATGGTCCTATGATCTCCATGGTAACCTTGCCGGCATTCCATTCAGGCGCGGTGTCAATGGGAAGGGCGGCATGCCCGCCGATTTCAATGCCGCCCAACACGGACTGCGTCGCCTAAATGTCACGAGTCACCGCGGCGTCGTGTTCGCTTCCTACGTCCAAGACATGGAGCCGCTGCAGGATTACCTCGGACCGGAGGTGCTCAAGGAGTTCGAGGCGACCTTTGACGGGCGCAAGCCGAGGCTTCTCGGCTACTATCGCCATACGCTACCTGGCAATTGGAAGCTGTATCACGAAAATCTCAAGGACCCTTATCACGCCACCCTGCTGCACACGTTTCTGGTGACGTTCGGCCTTCTGGTGGCCGGGAACCGCTCCCTCATGCTTGCGGATGCAACCGGCCGGCATGGCGTGATGGCTTCGGCGAAATCAGAGCGCAAGAGCATTTCCAGCGACGCCAAAAAGGAAATGCGCGCCTATCGCGACGGCATGACGCTCGCAGAGCCGCGTTTTATGGACTTCATCGAGGAGTTCGACAGCCCCTGGTCGGTGACCATGGCCACGATCTGGCCGAATTTAATCATCCAGCGCGAGATGAATACGCTCGGCGTGCGCCAGATCGTACCGACCGGCCCGCATGAGTTCATCATGAAGTGGACCATGTTCGGCTTCGAAGGTGACGACGACGAAATGACTCGGCATCGCCTTCGCCAGGGTAATCTCATGGGCCCAGCCGGCTTTCTTGGACTTGAGGACAACGAGGCGATCAAGTTTGTGCAGGACGGGATGCGGCACGTTCCCGGCCGCCAGCATCTGGTGAAGCTTGATCCTGCGGTTGCGGCGGGCACGTCCGACAGTTTGATCTCGGAAGCATCGATCCGGGCTATGTACCGGCATTGGCGAGCGGAGATGGGGCTCTAGAACCATGGGCAAAGCCGCCCTGACGCGCGATCACCTGCCCGACGCGGCTGCGCTGGATTCGCGGCTGCAAGCTCTGCTGCTGCATCACGAGATCGAGTCGTTCAACGCCCGCTACGCACAGGCGCTGGACGAGCAACGACTGGCGGATTGGACAGACATGTTCACCGAGGACGCACTGTATGTTGTTCTCTCGCGTGAAAATTTCGACCGCGGACTACCCGTTGGCCTGATCTATTGCGAGAGCAAGCGAATGATCCACGATCGCGCATTCGCGCTCATGGAAACCTCGATGTTTGCGCCGCGCTATTTACGGCACATCATCGGCAACCAGATCGTCCTGAGCGCGGAGAGCAACGGAACGGTCAAGTCGCGGGCGAACTATGTCGTCCTTCAGGTACTGCTCGATCGACCCGACGCGACGCTGCATCAGGTCGGCGTCTATTACGACGTGTTCCGTCGCGTGGGTGGCACGCTCAAGCTCGCCGAGCGGCGTTGCGTCTACGATAATCTTCTCGTGCCGAACGCCCTGTGCATTCCAGTCTAATAGGTGAACGTCTGATCGATTTGGTGCGCACCTGCGGGCTTTTGCTGAGTCAGCTAATGCTCTCGAACTGATGGTCCCTTGTAACACGATTTGAATGATATCACACTCGTCAGCGAACTCCCGATGACCGCATCCGCCCGCCGTATTCGCGTTGTCAATCCGAATTCCAACGAGAACGTCACCCGCGGTCTCGACGACGCCCTGGCGCCGCTACGGTTTGCAAACGGTCCCGAGATTGTGTGTTCCACCCTTGTAGAAGGTCCGATCGGCATCGAGACCCAAGCCGATGTCGAAAGCGTGGTGATGCCGTTGCGGCGGCTGGTTCAAGCGGACAACTCTTCCGATGCCTTCGTGATCGCGTGCTATAGCGATCCCGGCTTGCACGTGTGCCGCGAAAGCACGACGCGGCCGGTGTTCGGCATCGCTGAATGCGGTGTCCTCACCGCGCTCGCGCGTGCGGACCGTTTTGGCGTCATAGCCATCAGCCCGCGCTCGATCGCCAGGCACAAACGCTATTTGCGTCAGATGGGGCTCACCGACCGGCTCGCCGGCGAGCGTCCGCTCGAAATATCCGTCGCCGAGACGGCAGGCGGCGAGCAAACGCTTCGGCGCATGGTCGACGTCGGACGACAGCTGAGAGATCAGGACGGAGCCGAAGCAGTCGTCATGGGTTGCGCCGGAATGGCGCGCCATCGCGGCCCGCTGGAAGACGCGCTGGGGATCCCGGTGATCGAGCCAACGCAAGCCGCCGTCACGATGGCAGTCGGCGCGATCCAGTTCAGTCGCGCTTGACCCGACCGATGCCACCCCCGAGATGGCCTGCAGCAAAGCGCGCATACGCGCGCCGGCGATGCATACGGATTGGCAAAGAGTCGCGCCGGGTGCGGCCTCATCAGCTCTCCGGCGGCAGAATAACGCCGTAGTGCTCAACCCGGCGGTGTTGCTCGAAGTGGAATATCGTCTGCTTGCCGAAAACGGTAGCATCTAGGTCGCAGTCCGCCACGATCAGCTCGTCGTCCTCAGTTCTCGCCTCGACGACAATCTCGCCATCTGGATTGACGATGATGCTGCCGGCGATCATAGCGTGGCCGTCCTCCGCGCCGCCCTTAGCGACCGCGACGACCCAAGTCGAGTTCTGATAGGCGCCGGCCTGAAGCGTCAGACGATTGTGGAACATGCGTTTTTGCGGTCCCTCGTCTGCTTTCTGCGAATTGACCGAGGGCGTGTTGTAGCCAAGCACGATCAGCTCCACGCCTTGCAATCCCATGACGCGATAGGTCTCGGGCCATCGCCGATCATTG
>VAZQ01000440.1 GCA_005883115.1 Alphaproteobacteria bacterium
GATAAACGGCGGGGTCTTCTTTCGGAATCGTAGCCAGCGTGAAGAATTCTTGCCCATTCTGTTGCTCGTCTCGGAACGAACGGAACGAAAGGCCATAGTGCTTTTCGGTGAGCTCGAATGCCTTGCGCAGGCACGTGAGCATGCCGAGCCCGAGCACATCGACCTTGAGGATGCCGAGCGCGTCGAGGTCATCTTTGTCCCATTCGACGAAGGTGCGCTCGTCCATTGCCCCATTGCCGATCGGCACCACCTCGTCGAGCCGGCTGCGGGTGATGACGAAGCCGCCGACATGCTGGGAGAGGTGGCGCGGGAAGGATTGGATCTCGATCGCGAGCGCGCGCATTTTCTGCATGCGCGGGCTGTTCAGGTCGATGCCGGCGCGCGCGAATTCGTCCGTGCGCACCCTGCCGCCGCCCATGCCCCAGATCGAGGAGGACAGCGCGCCGATCGTGTCTTCCGACAATCCGAAGACCTTGCCGACCTCGCGGATGGCGGAACGGCCGCGATAGGAGACGACGGTTGCGGCAATGCCGGTATGGTCGCGGCCGTAGTGCTCGTAAATATGCTGGATCACCTCCTCGCGCCGCTCATGCTCGAAATCGACGTCGATGTCGGGCGGCTCGCCGCGATCCGATGAGATGAACCGTTCGAACAGGAGGCGGCCGTCGCGCGGATCGACGTCGGTGATGCGCAGGCAATAACAGACCGTCGAGTTCGCCGCCGAGCCGCGGCCTTGACACAGAATGTTTTGGCTGCGCGCGTACTCGACGATGTGATGGACGGTGAGAAAATAAGGCGCGTAGTTGAGCTTGCCGATCAGCGCCAATTCGTGATCGAGCGACTGGCGCACGTTGTCGGGAACGCCGTCAGGATAGCGTGCCGCGGCGCCCTCCCGGGCGAGATGCACGAGCGCGTCCTGCGGCGTTGCAAAATCCGCGCGCATTTCTTCCGGGTACTCGTATCGCAGCTCATCCAGGGAGAAGGTGAGCGCCGCATCGAGCGCCGCGGTTTCTTCGATTGCTTCCGGCGTGTCGCGGAACAGGCGCGCCATCTCGGCGGGCGGC
>VAZQ01000441.1 GCA_005883115.1 Alphaproteobacteria bacterium
GAACGGGTTGGCACGGGCGAAGAAGCGGAGCGCCATCCATTGGGCCGGACTGAGTTCGCCGTCATAGCCCTCAGCTTGTACGAGCCGTCCCACCTGCAGCAGGAGCTCTGCCGTTTCGCGCGCTGACATGATTGCCTCCTCGGAATATAATAGTGTTTCGAAATTAACTTGACAACCGACAATCGGATGCAGATAATTTTGTTTCGAAACTAGTTGGAGGGCTCGATCATGGCCCGCAACGCGGCCCTGCCGATCCTCACGGCCGAACCCGGCCTCACCCATTATCTTGAGGAAATCCGGCGGTTCCCGATGTTGGAGCGCCAGGAAGAATACATGCTAGCCAAGCGCTGGCGCGAGCACGGCCATCGCGATGCGGCGCACAAGCTGGTCACCAGCCATCTGCGGCTCGTGACCAAGATCGCTAGGGACTATCGCGGCTACGGCCTGCCTATCTCCGAAGCGATCTCCGAGGGCAATGTCGGCCTGATGCAAGCGGTCGAGCGCTTCGAGCCGGAGAAGGGCTTCCGGTTCGCCACCTACGCCGTGTGGTGGATCAAGGCGGCGATCCAGGAATACATCCTGCGCTCGTGGTCGCTGGTGAAGATGGGCACCACGGCCAACCAGAAGAAGGTGTTCTTCAACCTCCGCAAGGCCCAGAGCAAAATCTCCATCCTCGACGATGGCGATATGCGGCTGGACCAGGTGAAGATCATCGCCCGGCGGATCGGCGTCACCGACACGGACGTGATTTACATGAACCGGCGGCTCGGCGGCGACGCCTC
>VAZQ01000443.1 GCA_005883115.1 Alphaproteobacteria bacterium
CTGGCCGTTCGCCAAGAAGGCAAAGGAATCCGGGTGATCAGGATCGATGCCGAGCTGCTCAGCGAGCGGACGTCCCTCGGCCAACTGGATCGGAACGAAGCGAAAATAGCCGCGGCGATCACGTTTGCTCACGAAGCGGCAGCCGCGCGAGCATAGGACGCATACGCCGTCGAACAGGATCAGGCCGTGCGGCGAGTTGATGCCGCCAGGACTTGGTCAACGACGATTGACTGCTCCGCCTGCATGGAACAAGCAAACACCCGCGGGACGGCTGGCGCAACAGGGGTGGTCGTCCCTTAGAGCGTGTCTCGAAATGGCTGCCGACATCACTGACCGGGTCCCCAGCTTGAGCTTGAGCGGTAACAGCACCACCTCCGAGAGGTCGATATCTCCGAAGCCGGAGAACCTTGATGGAGGAGATGCCGCGTAAATCCGCAGCCGAACTTGAGGCCGAGTGCCTTCGGCTTCTGGCGATGGATCCTCACACGCGAGGCATTAAGCGCGTCGAGATAATTCGCATGTACCCTAAAGGAACGGGGCCGAATTGGACCTACGGCGCGCTTGATCCGATGCCGATGCGCGCGGGCGTGGCCATTGCCCAAACGCTTATCGCGTCGGTCTATGGAAGATGGGCGCTGGCAGATTAATTCGCTCATGCAGTCCTCGCTTGTAGGGGGCCGGAAAAGCCACCATATGTTAGTCTCACCCCCGTCTGAGGACCATTCTCATGGTTGTTGCTGGCGGCGATTACGTCCATTTCGTTGTGGAGTACGGCGGCAAAATCGAAAAGTGCCGGGTAACGGAGACTGCCCTTCTGAACAGAGAGCGTATGAGCAGAAAGGACGCAGGCTATGCACAGCTCATCGCTATCTTTGTAAGGCACCGAGCCGAGATCGAACATCTCG
>VAZQ01000442.1 GCA_005883115.1 Alphaproteobacteria bacterium
GCGAGTGGCAGGACTGGCTGGTAGACGAATCCCCGGACCAGGAGACGACGCTCGCCGCGAGCGAGGAGTTCGATAACCGCCGCAAGACGCTGTCCAGTGCGCTCACCGTGCTCAACAAGCGCGAGCGGCGCATCTTCGAGACGCGCCGGCTCGCCGAGGAACAGATCACGCTCGTGGAGCTGGCCGAGGAATTCGGCGTCTCGCGCGAGCGCGTACGCCAGATCGAGGTGGGCGCCTTCGCGAAGGTGCAGAACGCAGTGAAGCACGGCGTCGCGGCGATGGCGACCCCGGCGCCTCAGCAGGTGCGCTAGCTTCCAACTCTCGCCCGTGGTGGGAGAAACTGACGATGGACGTGTCGCTATGGGTACGTTTTACGGCAACCGAACGACGCGAGAGGGGCGCCGCTCACCGGGAGCTGATCGAGCCCTCGCTCGACGATCCATGCACGGCACTTTGCATCATCGATCGGGCGCCTAAGCCGTGCGCTGTAGATGGAAAGTTATCCAAAGTTTCATAATG
>VAZQ01000444.1 GCA_005883115.1 Alphaproteobacteria bacterium
TCAGCGAAAACATCAGCCGCCGCATTCTCTCAGGGGATCAAGGAATGCTCGTCTGGTGGAGCATCGGGGAGGGCGTTCATGTTGAGCCGCACAGCCACGCAAGCGAGCAGATTGTCTGGATGCTCGAGGGCAGGATGGAGTTCCGGCTCGGCAGCGAACAGCGGGTCTGCGGCCCGGGCGACGTTGTGGTCATTCCGGGCGGTACGGAGCACGAGGCTTGGTTCCGGGAAGACGCCGAGGTGATCGATTTCTTCGCTCCACCGCGCGAGGACTTCCTGCTCGGTGGCAAACCCGCCTACATAAGCGATGGCGAAGCATCCAGTAATGCAGGGCCTATGTGACAGTAACTCCCAATCTACGAAGCGCGATGCATCAGCCGGCAATCCTCTTCCAACCTGCGCGCGCGAGCGCGGTCACGGTGTCGATGTTTTCAGCAACAACGCTCCAGTTCACAATCGGCTTTGCTTCTCTGCCCGCCATCGCATCGGCCATATAGGCGCCACCCACCGTTAGCGCAGCGCCAATAATCATTCCGAAAATCAGGCGCATGTAACTTCCCCCAGGCTGCGCCAGCGCTGGTAGCCCAGGAACGCGGCGCGATTGTGAAAAATCGCGGCGTGACGCTCCGATCGATGGGCGGCAATCGACCTGGCGCAGGCTATTTCCTTAACTGCCATTTGAAATCACCAAATCACCTGCTCAGTTGCGCGCACAGTCACTCACCGCTATAGGTCAAGCAAATTGCAGCCGCCGGAAACGTTCGTACAGGGTTCGTTTGGCCGCGCGCTTAAACTGTGACCTTGGGCCGCGTGCACTGGGGCAGTAGGTGTTCCTGCCACCTACCGCACAATCAACACAATACATGACTACGGTCGCTGTCGATCGATTCCGATCGGGGTTCGAACAGTGGCACGAACGGTTGGCCGAATCCTGCTTACGCTGACCGGTCTTGCGATTACCGGATTTTTGCTTCTCGTGCTGATTGGTCTTTTGGACCGTCACGAGCAGGAAATCACAGCTGGTCTCAGCAGGATTTACCAGCGGTATTTAGCGTCACAAGCCGATCCTTCGAGCAACCCGAGAGCACGCGCAGCGATCGAAGCTGAGCGCGCGGTGGTTGGTCGAGGGCGGCAAGTTGCGATGACGGAAACTTTCCAGGATCAGCCGAAGTTGGTCGGAACCGGCGCGGTTGGAAGCGCCAACCAAGGCATGGCGGTCGCATTGTCCGCGGACGGCAACACCGCCATCGTGGGTGGACCCGGCGCCAACAATGCTGATCGCGACCGGCCAGCTTCCATCGGGCCTGCTGGGGCGGCGTGGGTGTTTACGCAAAGCGGTGGTGTCTGGAGGCAGCAAGCTAAGCTGGTTGGCACCACGAGCGAATATGGAGGAGGCTTGTGGTCCCAAGGTGCATCCGTCGCCGTGTCCGCCGACGGCAATACCGCCATCGTGGGCGGCCCTAGCGATAATCGGACGACGGGGGCGGCGTGGGTTTTCACCCGCAGCAGTGATGGCTGGACGCAGCACGGTAACAAGCTCGTCGGCAGCGGGGCGGGCGAAGCAGCATTGCCGCCGGGCCAAGGAATGTGTGTCGCGGTCTCCGCCGACGGCAAGACTGCCATCGTCGGTGGATGGAGGACGGATGGGGTGTGGGTGTTCACCCGCAGCGGCAGCGGCTGGACACAGCAAGGCAAGAAGCTCATTGGCACCGGCGCTGTGGGAAATGCACGCCAAGGCATGTCAGTGGCGCTGTCCACCGACGGCAATACCGCCATCGTGGGTGGGTGGTCCGACAACAGCAAGACCGGAGCGGCATGGGTATTCACCCGCAGTGGCGGTATTTGGACGCAGCAAGGCAAGAAGCTCGTTGGCACCGACGCTCTGGGAAGCGCGCGTCAAGGCATGTCCGTAGCTTTATCGGCTGACGGGAATACCGCCATCGTGGGTGGGCCTGGAGACAACCCGTGGGATCGATCGGTGCCGTTTGGCCTCGGCGCGGCCGGCGCGGCATGGGTGTTTACCCGCAGTGGCGGTGTCTGGACACAGCAAAACAAACTGGTCAGCACCGGTGCCGTGGGGCGCCTAGGCACGTCCATAGCGCTATCCGCCGACGGCAACATCGCCATCGTGGGCGGGTTTGCCGAAGATGGAGGCGTGGCATTGGTGTTTACCCGTGGCGGCGGTCAATGGACTCAGGACAAGAGGTTGGTTGGCACCGGCGCTATTGGGAAGTCTGCACCCTCGGTCGCGCTGTCCACCGATGGGAGCGTCGTCATCCTCGGCGCATCTAATGACAATGGCGGCGTCGGCGCGGCATGGGTATTCACGCGCAGCGGAGGTTACTGGTCGCAGGACAAGCATCTGGTTGGGAGTGGCGCTGCGAAGGCCGTACCCTCAGCATCTGTCGACAGTAGCGTCGACATGGTCGGCCGGTCTAATGACAACAGCGGCGCAGGCGCGGCAACGGTGTTCACCCAGAGAGGTGGTGGCTCCGATTCTCAAGAACTCGCGAGACCATCTGCTCCATCTGATCCTGCGGTGAGTTTCGAGGAATGACCACGGGTCCTCGGCTCTCTACCGCTTGGATTGTCGGCTTGCTGGGCGGTGACCCGTCGCCCCCCGCAGCGTGATCCGGGATCAGCAAAAGGACAACATGTCCAACGACGTTAACAGGCGGCTCGCCACTTTAGGAGTGCTCTTGTACTTGGCCAGCGCTTGCACCGGGAGGTCACCCCGCTTCTCGCCCTTGAGGATACGATCGACATACGAAGCAGGGCGCCGGACATCCGGTCCATAGGACATCAGTGCGCGTTTTCCGTGCCTTTCGCCATCAAATCGGCGGACAGTGC